>NZ_CZVH01000024.1:0-21078 GCF_001458555.1 Candidatus Kryptobacter tengchongensis
TTCAATTTTCATTTCAATCATGGTCGGGGTCGTTTCTGGAATTATACCTGCTTACAAAGCGTCAAAATTAGATCCAGTTGAATCTTTAAGGTATGAGTAAAACAAAAACTTAATTTCTAAATGGCAAATAGCAGATGGAAAATTCTCTGGTTTGAGATAGTTGAAAGCTTGATCATGGTTTGGGATTCGGTAAAGGCGAACAAGTTAAGAACATTTTTGACTTTACTTGGTATAATTGTTGGCGTTTTTTCAATAATTGTTGTAATGACAGGTGTAAGAGTTTTACAAAAAAATGTTGAAAGCTCACTGAATTTTCTCGGGGGAAATACATTTCAGATTCAAAAATATCCCGCCGTTGTGATCGGTCGCTCAAACTGGGCAAAATATAGAAATAGAAAGGATATAACATATGAACAAGCTATCTATGTAGCTAAAAATGCAACTCTTCCAGAAGCTGTGGCGATTCAAGCTTGGACTGGTCCTAAAATTATTCAATATGGTGACTTGCCCATAGCGGAAGCGAAGTTGGGAGAATTTGATCAACGACGAAGCCAAGAATAACGGCAAAAATCAGCCCAATCGCACCACCGAAAAAACTTATTATAATTGCCTCAATAAGGAATTGAATTAATATCGCCCCTTGAGTTGCTCCAACAGCCTTTCTAATGCCAATTTCTTTGGTTCTTTCTTTCACAGAGACAAACATTATGTTCATAATTCCAATTCCACCAACGATAAGCGAGAGCAAAGTTATACCGAGCCCGACTGCGCCGATAACACCAACAGTTTGATTATAAGCATTTAAAAGTAATTCTTGTCTGTTAACCGAAAAATCATCCTCTTGCCATGGTTTAAGACGTCTCAGCGTTCTCATAATTCCTCTTAATTCCTCTATTGCTTCTTCTATCTCGTTCATATCCCTAACTTTAACCGTTATCGTTGCGCCCGTCCTCCATGGGAACATCTTTGTAAATTGACCGATCGGAATGTAAACTCTATCATCCAGTGATTCAAGTCCTAAAAATTTACCTTGTTTTTCCAATACGCCGACGACTCTAAAGGTTCTGCCAGCAATTTTTAAATCCCTTCCAATTGGGTTAACATTACCAAATAACTTTTCAGCGACTTCAGCCCCGATGACGCAAACAGGTCTTTCTGCCTTTACCTCAACTTCGCTCATAAATCTTCCAATTTCCACCGAAGCCCCAGCAGTATAAATAAATTCGTCTGTTGTCCCGATAATGACAACGTTTTCCATTGAGTTACTTCCGAATCTAAGAGTTGATCTGCTGAAGACCGTCGGTGCTACTGCAACTGCATAGGTTGATCTTTCTTTTATATCTTTGGCGTAACTTATTTTGATTTCACGACGATTTCTGTATTTCCACCAATCTTCCCCTGCAAACCAAGGCCATTTTTGAATATAAAGAACATCCGCGCCTATCGCTGAAATACTTGAGCGAAATGCTTTGCTTAGACCTTCAATTGTCATGTTCATCAATGTGACCGAAACAATGCCAATTACAATCCCAAGCGTTGTAAGTGCAGAACGAAGTTTATGTGCAAGTATTGATTGTATTGCTATTTTTAAACTTTCCTGTAATTGAAGAAGGAATTTCATATATGTTAATTTTTTTTCGTTGAAATCATCTTTGAGCGATGATTCTATCAACAACCTTTTCGTCGCTTTCAATCATGCCGTCTCTAATTCTTATAATTCTGTGTGCATGTCTTGCAACATCTGGCTCATGTGTGACAATAATTATTGTATTTCCCTTTGAGTGGAGTTCATCAAACAATGCGAGAATTTCAGCTCCAGTTTTTGTGTCAAGGTTTCCGGTTGGTTCGTCTGCAAGAATTATGGATGGTTTATTGACCAACGCCCGTGCAATTGCAACTCTTTGTCTTTGACCGCCAGATAGTTCATTTGGTTTATGATGTAATCTATCGCCAAGACCGACTTGTTCAAGCGCCTCACGAGCTAACTTCTTTCTTAATTCGCCCGGGACACCTGCATAAATTAGTGGCAACTCAACATTGTGTAGAGCATCAGCTCTGGGTAAAAGATTAAATGTTTGAAAAACAAAACCAATTTCCTTATTTCTTATTCTTGCTAATTCATTGTCATTAAGTTCGCTTACATTTACACCCTTTAAAAAATATCTTCCAGATGTCGGCGTGTCAAGACAGCCGATGATGTTCATAAGAGTTGATTTTCCAGAGCCAGAGGGTCCCATTATAGCGACATATTCCCCCTTTTCTATTTCAAGATTTATCCCTCTTAAAGCATGAACTTTCTCTGCGCCAAGGTCATAAATTTTTACGACATTTTCAAGTTTAATTAAAGGCATTTCTATACCTTTCTATTTTGTTTTTGTTTTCTCTTTTTGAATCCTAACTTTAACTCCATCCTCAAGTTCTCGGTTTATGGCTTTGAAGCTCCCAACGACCACTTCTTCATCGCCTTTTAATCCTTCGGTTATTTCAACATACATTTCTCCACTTATCCCTCTTTTCACTGGAACCATTTTCGCAACCCCATTTTCAACTATAAAAACGACCTCAACCATATCATCTTTATCATTTTTCTTTGTGTTGAGTTCGGTTGAGGGATTATCTACAGGTTTGTTTTTCTTTAACGACCTTACTGTAACCGCTTGAATTGGGACAGCGATAACATTATATTTTTTCTCAGTTTCAATATCTGCTGTAACTGACATCCCTGGGCGAAGTGCGATATCTTTATTAAGTATTCTGATTCTGACTTCAAAATTTACAACTTCTTCCTGCGTTCCTAATCCCTTCGTTTTAGCTGCGTTTGATATTTCGTAAACAATTCCTTTAAGTTTTTTCTCCGGGAAGGCATCAACTGAAAGAATTGCGGTATCTCCGATTGAAACATGAACTACATCAACCTCACTCACATCAATCCTTGCTTCCATCTTTGAAAGGTCTGCTATAACCATTATCACAGTTCCAGCCATTTGGCTTGTTCCAACGACTCTTTCCCCAACCTCCGCATTAATTTGGGTTACAACCCCATCAATTGGGGAATAAATTATGGTTTTTGCGAGGTCTTCTTCAGCTTGTCTTAAAGATGCCCTTGCTTGTTCAACCGCAGATGAAGCAGAAGAATATTGTGCTTTTGCGATATTGTAGCTTGTGCGTGTGTTTTCGTATTCAGCCTCTGAAATTAATTTTTTACTATAAAGTTCTTCGGCTCTTTTGAATTCTGATTCCGCTTTTGAAAGGTTCGCTTTCGCAATTTCAAGTTGTGCAAGTGCTGATTTTAAATTTGCTTCCATTGCTTCCTTGCGAGCAATGTAAAGGTCTGGCTTTATCTTGACGAGCAACTGTCCTTTCTTTACGCTTTGACCAACCTTAACTGGCATTTCCACAATTTCACCACTTACCTCTGCACTTATTTTCACTTCAACCTCTGGTTGTATTTTCCCGGTCCCTGTAACGATTTGTGTTATATCTCTTCTGCTGATCTTCTCAGTTTGAACAGCTACAACCTTTTCCCTCCCACCACTTAAAACTGCAGCGACCACCGAAGCAATAACTAAAACAGCAATTCCAGCAAGAACAAAAATTCTTCTCTTCCTTTGTTTGTTATTTTTTCCCATTTTTTAAAAGGAGTTTTTTATTTTAGATTACGCCAGCCTAATAAAGTTTGTTACAGTTACTCTTACTCTATATCAAGTTCGCCAAGTGCATATTGAAATTGAACTTTTGCAGCGATATAACTATAAATTGCATTAACTCTTGCGCTTACCGCAGTTGTATAATTTGCAGTTGCAATTAAGAGATCAAGCAGTGTCCCAGCGCCGATGTTGTATTTTTCCTCCGCTGTTTTAAGGTCAAGTTCAGCTGATTTAACCTGTCGCTCTGCTACTTCAATTTGCTTCATTGCGGATTCAAGATCAAGTATTGCTTTCTTCACATCTGCTGTTATCTGTCTCTTTGCCTGTTCAAGTTGAACCTCTGCATTTTTAACATTTATTTTTGCCTGTTGAACCTGTGTCTGGAGCTGCAACCTGTCAAATATCGGGAAGCTTATACTTATACCCCAACCCATTGAGCGATTTTTTAAAAGTGTTGAAAATTCATTACTGCTTAAATTATAACTTGCTGAAGCACTAATCGTTGGCATATAACCAGACATTGCAACTGTGACACCTGATTTCGCTGCATTTAAACTTGCAATTGCGCTTTTGTAATCGGGTCTTGAATCTATCGCCTTTGAAATAATAGCATCCAAATTCTTAACCTGCTCCCGTAGAGCGCTAAACTCTGTCGTATCAATTTCCATTGATATTGATGGATCTTCAAAATCATACTCATCAGATGGGATCAAACCAAGATAAACAAGTAAATCTGCTTTCGCTTTATCATAATCTGCTTGTGCTCTTATAAGCGCAAGTTCATCATTTCCAACTTGAACCTCCTGTTTGTAAACATCAGCGAGTGAAACCGAACCGACCCTGTTGGCTTCAACTATTCTTTCAAGTTGTCTCTGACTTCTTTTCAAGTTATCTTCAGCAACTTTCAATAATTGTTTGTTTCTTAAAACATTTAGATAAAGCTGATATGTTTGGAAAATTACAGATTGTCTTGTTCTTTTGAAATTATAGTCAGCTGAAAGGTAATTTGATCTTGCTCTATTTAAAGAGGCGAAATTTGCAAAACCGTTGAAAAGCAATATGCTTGTGCTTGCGGTTGTTGAAAATGAGTTTAGGGTTTGTGATGTTCTGAACGGAACAGTGCCAAGACCTGGGATGAATGTTAAATCTGATTCTCTTCTTGTTCTATTCCAGTTTCCAGAAAGGTTCAAATTTGGCAAAAAAACACCGTATGCTTGCATCACACTTGCAGATTGGGATCGGGCTGTATATTCAGCCTGTTTTATAGTTGTGTTATTTTCAAGCGCAATTTTTATGCATTCAGAGAGCGTAAGAACTTTTTTTGTCTGACCGAGGGCAAAAGCTGAAACCAAAGCTAAAAATAAAATTAACTTCTTCATTGTCCCAAAAATTTTTGTTTTAATTTATGAAATAACCCCACCCATACTCGGCGGGGCTAAATGTAATTCATTATGTTTAGACGAAACTTATAAATCGCAGTTTCATTTCCTTAAAGTTAGTTATTTTTAAACCTGCCGACACACCACTCCGCATTGGGAAAGTTAAAAGATCAAAGCCAAAAAAACAATCTAAAGTGAAATCGGCAAAGGTCCAGATGGATCCCTTTGGGACGATCCCCCTAAGGGGTCCTTAGGACATTCGGGACTTGCCCAGATTTTGGGATATCGTTTTGATTTTTTAATTGTGTTTTATCAATCCCTTGACAAAAAAGTTCCTCTTTAATATTTAAATGGCAAAATCTGGTTCTAAATGGTGAATTGTGAAAACTGATGAGCATGACTTGGTTGTCTTCAAGAGCCACCAAAGACTAAAGATGGATTATCGCCTTCGCTCATTTTTCACTTGAACAGTTTTATTGTGTTGTATGTGGCACAAAGATGATTGAGGAATGTAAAAGGTGTAAAGAGCCGATAATTTATCCAACTTCAAAATTCTGCCCAATATGTGGCGAAAATTATGGGAACTCAAATCCTACTTAACCTATTGACTTTTTATTTTTTGGTTTTTATATTTTAACAGAAAGTTAACATAGAGGGATAAAGTAAAATGAAGCGCATTACTTTAGTAATGTTAGCCTTCTTTTTATTTTATTTCTCATCGTATTCCCAACAAAGGGATACAGTAGAATCCCTAAGGGGGATAGGATTGAAGATAAGACCGGATAAAGGGAATCCATTCTTTAAGAAAAGCTGGGCTTTGATAATAGGTATTGACGATTATGTCAAAGCAAATAAGTTGAGATATGCGGTAAGCGATGCTGAGGCTGTTTCAAATCTTATGATTAAAAAGTATGGTTTTGGATCAAAATATGTCATTAAACTTTATAATTCCGAAGCAACAAAGGAAAACATACTTAAGGCATTTGAAAGGTTAATCAAAGAAACAGGCGAAGATGATAGAGTTTTCGTTTTCTTTGCCGGGCATGGTATAACTATGCCTTTGCCTGAAGGGAAAGAGAGAGGTTACATTCTTCCTGTTGATGCTGATCCATCCCAGCCTGTTTTGACTGCTATATCAACTGACCAATTAAATGAAATTTCGGAGGCGATACCGGCAAAACATTTATATTTTGTTATGGATGCTTGTTACGGTGGGTTAATTTTTGCACGTTCACAACCTATATCTGCTGATGTTGTTAATTTTATTGAGATCGTTTCAAAGAGAAGGACAAGACAAGCATTAACAGCGGGTGGTAGAGATCAACCGGTATTTGACACCGGACCAGGTGGACATAGTGTTTTCACATTTCATTTTCTTGAGGGACTTGATAAAGGATTTGCCGATTTAGATAAAAATGGTATAATCACCGCAAGTGAAATAGCAAGTTATATCCTTCCAAGGGTTACATCTGAATCAAAGGGACAACAAACACCGCAATATGGAATACTTGTTGGGGATAGGGGTGGTGAATTTGTTTTCATACCCAGAATGAGGGTTTCCCTGCTTGAAGTTAAATCAGATCCACCGGGAGCGGATGTTTACATTGATGGTGAAAAGCTTGGGAAAACCCCAGCTGAGATTGATTTCTACGATTTTGGAAAATTTAAAGTGGAAATGAAACTTGATGGATATCTTGACTATTCAAGTGAGATTGACATCACTGAAGATTATCACGAGATGAACATAAAACTTGAAAAGGCGGGATACCTTGAAATTAAAAGTAATCCTCCAAGTGCTGAGGTAATTTTAAATGATAAATCCGTTGGGAAAACACCTCTTTCGCTTCCGAAACTTAAAAAGGATAAATATGTTGTCAAACTCGCACTTAAAGATTATCAAGAATATCTGCAAGAGGTTGATTTGATTAATGCTGACAATGTTAAGATTGATGTGAAACTTGAGAAGATGCGTTCAAGAGTTAATTTGACTGGTCTGGTTGGAAGAGCTGATGTTATAATAAAGGGAGAGGGAATTGAAAGAAATATAACAAGATTACCAGCAAGAAACATTGAACTTGTCTATGGCGGTTACCGAATTAAAGTCAATAAGCCGGGGTATCATCCGTTTACGCAGGATATCCGTATTGATAAACCCGAGATGGATATTCCGCTTGTGTTGCAACCAAAATCAAAATTTAAATCAATTTTGTTCTCCTTTGTTATCCCCGGGACTGGGCAAATTTATATGGGAAGGAAAGGGCTTGGGACAACTTTACTTGTCTCAGGCATTACAACTGATGTGGTTACACTTGCTTTATTTGTTCAGTATCTGAAGTATAAAGATAACTATCAAACATACAGGAAGTTTTATCTCTCCTCAAATAACAATGACGATATAGAGAAATACTACTCGCTTATGATGAAAAATTACAATTCAATGAAGAAATTTAAAAACTAATTCTTAATCTCATCTGGCGTTGCGGGAGCAATATGGTTATATAATTTAGTTGATGCTGTGATCTTTTCGCCCGGTGAGATATACAACGAGCAACGCTTCAAGGTTGAAGTGGGATGGAACTCAATAGGAGTAAAGTTTAAGTTCTGACGGGATTGCTTTGTTAACTCACCCCCTTTGATTCCCCCTCTCTACAACTGTAGAGAGGGGGTTGGGGTGAGTGAGTTTCTTGACTCACCCCCTTTAGTTCCCCCTCTCTAAATTTTAGAGAGGGGGAGGGGAGTGAGTTTCTTGACTCACCCCCTTAGATTCCCCCTCTCTACAACTGTAGAGAGGGGGTTAGGGTGAGTAAGTTTCTTGACTCACCCCCTTTAGTTCCCCCTCTCTAATTTATAGAGAGGGGGTTGGGGGGTGAGTCGGTTTATCAACTCACCCCCCTTGATTCCCCCTCTCTAATTTTAGAGAGGGGGTTGGGGTGAGTCAATCTTCACACTCCCCTCTCTAATTTTGGAGAGGGGGTTAAGAGTAAAAAAATAAAATCACAGTGACGGTTAAAATTAAAAAATAAAAGTCGGGTTAAGCTGATGAGATACCTTTGGGTGTTAGCTATCGTTTTTGCAGGTTGCAATGTGATTACTGAACCACCTCCTCCTGAAAGAGAAAATCCAATTGATCCGAGAAATCCAAACTTTCAGCCACCAAGAGCTGAAATCATATCCGGTCCAGCTGATAACAGCACTGTCGCAGAACATACGGTGACATTCAAATGGCGTGGGAATCAGGCTGATTCACTGATGTTATTTAGTTATAAACTTGATAATCAAAATTGGTCTGAATGGAGCAATGTTAAAGAGGTGACATTTGCATACCTTGATGAAGGGAAACATACATTCTATGTTAAAGCAAAGTATCTAAATAATATTGAACAGCAACAGCCAACTCAAGTTAATTTTACAGTTGATGCTGTTAAAGGACCTGCTATTATGTTTGTCCCAAGAAAAGTTGAAGTCCGACCAAATTCAAGCTTTGATGCTGAAGTATATATTGAAGAAGCTGTAGATTTCGCGGGGGTGAAGATAATTATATCATATAACCAGCTATATTTTGATGTTGAAGATGTTCAAGTATATAAAGATTCAAAAAGCATATTGCTTAAAAATGGTGGCAGTATCATAGATTTCGTTAACATTGATAAAAGGGATGGGAAGGTGGAGATGAACTTAGCTGTCGCCGGGGGCAACCCAACAGATGTTAATGGAACTGGACCAATTGGAAAGGTAAGGTTTAAAGTTCTGTCTGATGTTTCAAGCGGAACCAATAGTGAAATTAGGTTTGATAACCGCTCAATAATGAGAAATAGCAATAATCAGACAGTTCAAATTAAAGAGCTGGTTCCGGAAGTTGTAAAGGTTTTTTAACAAAAAAACAAGCAACTTCGGTATGAGAAAACTTATAATGATTTTACTTATTTGTTTAAATTCTTTATCTTTGCTCTCTCAATCGTGGATTGTGTCAACCACGCCCGGTAAAAATGCGTTAAATGTTTTGAAAAATGCGAACATAGAGGTTAAATTTGCCAATGATATTGACCCATCAACGCTTACAAATGCAACTGTTAAGGTGCGAGGTTCAAAAACCGGTTTTTATGCTACAGTTATAACATATTCTTCTGATACAAGAACCGCTGTGATTGACCCGGTTAAGGATTTTAAACCTGGTGAGGTGGTGAGCGTAGTTCTAACGAGGGGGATAAGATTTGCAAATGGTGATTCAATTCCGGGTTCATATGTTTGGAGTTTTACAGTAAAGGTTGAGGATGGAAGCGGTTTGTTTGTTAGGGTGGGTGATGTTGGAGTTGGGAGTAACCCTCGTTCAATTCACACATCGGATTTAGATGGTGATGGAGATATTGATATTGTTGTTGCAAATTCTGCTTCAAACACGGTATCAATACTTCGCAATGATGGTGGTTTAAATTTTGTTAAGGTAAGTGATATTGGAGTTGGGAGTTATCCTTTGTCAGTTCACACATCGGATTTAGATGGTGATGGAGATATTGATATTGCTGTTTCAAATTGGAATTCAAACACAGTATCAATACTTCGCAATGATGGTGGATTGAATTTTGTTAAGGTAAGTGATATTGGAGTTGGGAGTGGTCCTTTTTCAGTTCACACATCTGATTTAGATGGTGATGGTGATATTGATATTGCTGTTGCAAATGGGAGTTCAAGCACAGTATCAATACTTCGCAATGATGGTGGATTAAATTTTGTTAATGTGGGTGATATTGGAGTTGGGATTTATCCTTATTCAGTTCACACATCGGATTTAGATGGAGATGGTGATATTGATATTGCTGTTGCAAATAATGGTTCACGCACAGTATCAATACTTCGCAATGATGGTGGATTAAATTTTGTTAATGTGGGTGATATTGGAGTTGGGATTTATCCTTATTCAGTTCACACATCGGATTTAGATGGTGATGGTGATATTGATATTGCTGTTGCAAATTCTGGTTCAAACACGGTATCAATACTTCGCAATGATGGTGGATTAAATTTTGTTAGGGTAAGTGATATTGGAGTTGGGAGTGGTCCTGTGTCAGTTCACACATCGGATTTAGATGGAGATGGAGATATTGATATTGCTGTTGCAAATGAGGGTTCAAACACGGTATCAATACTTCGCAATGATGGTGGTTTAAATTTTGTTAGGGTAAGTGATGTTGGAGTTGGGAGTTATCCTTGGTCAGTTCACACATCGGATTTAGATGGAGATGGTGATATTGATATTGTTGTCGCAAATTACTATTCAAGCACATTATCAATACTTCGTAATCGTAATCGTAGTGCTGATATAAGTTTGGATAAGAAAGTTTTATCGTTTGGTGATGTTTCGGTTGGTTCAAGCAAGACATTGTATTTGAGGATATACAATGATGGGGCAGATAGCACATTGTTTGTTAATTTGAGTATAGGGTCAGGTTCAATGTTTTCTGTTTCAAGGACAAGTTTGAGCATAGGTGCATCTGATACGGATAGTGTAGCAGTTGTATTTAGTCCGGCGAATTATGGTAGTTTTGAGGATTCACTTGTTATAACGAGCAATGATCCGAATAAGCCGAGGTTGGTGGTCAGGCTGGTTGGATATAGTGGGAATTATGTAAGTGGTGTAATAACTGAAAATACGATTTGGACGAGAGATAATTCACCGTATATAATTTCGGGTAATTTAGGGATAGATGCTGGGGTGAAGTTAAGGATAGAGCGAGGTGTTAGGGTTGTTTTCAAGGGGAGATATAATTTCAATGTAGATGGTATACTTGAGGTGGAGGGTGTAGAGGGGGATAGCGTTGTGTTTACGAGTTTATACCCGGATACGATGAGATATCCTGGGATAAGGTTCAGGAGTGGTGGTAGGGGGAGTTTTAGATATGTAAGGGTTGAATATGGGGATACAGGTATAGGTATGAATAGAGGGGAAAGCTTAATAATAGATAATTGTGTATTTAAACAGAATAATGTAGGGGTTAACATCATATCAACCACTAATGTAAGTATTAAAAACTTAACTTTTATTGGAAATGGAAAAGGCGTAAGTTTAATTTCGGCTTCAGCTATAATAGATAGCGCTGTAATTGTTAATAGTTCAAGTAGTGGCATATATTTGAAATCATCTTCAGCTTCTATTAGTAACTCATTGATTAAAAATAGCAATTGTGGTATTTATAATGATGAGGGATATGAAGGTATAACCTCAAACTTAACGGTAGAAAATTCTAGAATTATTGGTAATTCTTACGGTATATACTGTGCGGTTACTGAGTATAGTTATACCACAATTTTTGTTAACATTAGAGGTTCAGAGATTTCATACAATGGATATGGAATACTTTATGAACCGGGTTGGGAATCCACGAATATTTCTATTAAATCAAATGATATCAGTAATAATACATATTGGGCTTTTTATATGTATGATGCATATTCTTGGAATATTAGGGGAACTATAAGCGATAATTTAATTCAGAATAATGGTTTAGGCGGAATTTATCTTGGGGGCAGCTACGTAGGGATCAAAGGTAATTTCATTGCAAATAATCGTGGGGTTGGAATATCATCTAAATCAGCTGGAAGCATAGAAGATAATATTATATATAGAAATTTGAGTTATGGTATAGAAGTTAGCAGTAATGCTGCTATTCTGCGAAATAGAGTAATAAATAATTTATCAGATGGGATAAACACATCGGGTAATAATCAGATTTTGTATAATGATATTTATGGTAATGCTGGTGATGGGATAGAGGCATCTGGTAAGCCTGTTGTAAATTACAACAACATATATGGGAATATTGGCTATAATTTTAGGGCGACGCTTCAGGCGAGTGATTCAATAGATGCGAAGAATAACTGGTGGGGGAGTGTGGATAGGGATGAGATAAGTTCAAAGATATATGATTTTTATGATGATGGTGTGACGGTCAGGGTTAGGTTTGAGCCGTATTTGATGGAGAAGGTAGGCATGTTTGCGGTTACAGGATTTAGGGGTGAGAGCAAGGCTGGTGGGGTTATAAGGTTAAGTTGGGACAGGCATCCATTTGCGTCAAGGTATGTTTTGTATAAGGGTGAGGCTGGGGGATTGGATAGCACAACTATATGGGTTGAGCTGGATTCAAGCAAAGTTAGTTATGAGTTTTCTATTTTTGATGGTTTGTATAGTTTTGGGATAAGGGCTGTTTCAAGTGATGGGAGGTTTTCACCTTTGGTTGTAATAGATAATGTTTTGTCAGATTCAAGGGCACCTGTTTTGGTTTATGCGTTTGGGGTTCAGGGGGATAGTGTTATAAGTGTTAAGTTCAATGAGGCTGTTGATTTTTCAAGTGTTGCTGATACATCAAATTGGAGATTGAACCTGGGTTTAAAAGTTGGGAGAGCTTCAACGAGCAGGGGATATATTGTTGAGTATTACAATGGTGAAAATTTTGGGACATTTGTTGCAAGGGATACGATTAGAGATGCATCTGGAATTAACTTTAACTGGGGTTGGGGTTCACCGAGAGCTGGAGTCAATAGTGATTATTTTTCAGTCAGGATAAGGGGTTATGTTTATATGCCTTTAAGTGGGGTTTACAAATTTTCATTTGTTGTTTCTGGTTATGATGGGTATAGGATAATTATTGGTTCTGATACATTGAGGAATAAATTTTGGTATGGTTGGGATACGGTTAGGACTGTTACGAGGAGTTTTGCATCTGGTGTTTATCCTTTGATATTTGAGTTTCAGGAGTATTATGATACAGCTTCTGTTTCTTTAAGTTGGACAAGACCTGATGGTGTAAGTGAGTTAGTTCCGATATACATTAGACCTAATGTAGACAGTTATAATTTGCATCTTTCTTCTGGGCAGCGTTTGCCTGTTTCGGATAGTTTGATAGTTTTGAGATGTAGGGGTATAAGTGATTTGGTTGGGAATGTATCAGGGGAGCAGGTGATAGAGTTTTATCCTGATGATGGTAATAGTAATCCGAGCATAAAATTGTCTGGGATAGTTGGTGAGGTAAGCGGTGATGTTAGGATAGATTATGTTATAAGTGATATTGAGGGTGATAGTGTAAGGTTGAGGTGTGAGTATTCGGTTGATGGGGATAGTTGGTTTGTTGCGAGTGTTGTTGGGGATACTGTTAATATAGGCAGGGATAGGTATAGGGGTTATTTGATATGGAGGAGCAAGTTGGATTTGGCGGATTATTCTGGTGAGGTAAGTTTTAGAGTTACGCCAAGGGATAATGACCCGCATAATTGGGGAGCATTTGATTTGGTAAGATTTAAAATTGATAACTATCATAGACACAGGATAGTTTGGAGTTTAACAGATACATTGAGCGAATATTCTGATACCATCAAAGTTAATTATACTTTGATTGATACTACGAAAGATATTTTGAAACTCAAGGGATATTACCGCAAAGATGCAGAGGTAAATTGGAAAGTAGCAACTTTAATTGGAGATACAGCGAATCTTGATACGACGAAATATACAGGTATAATCAGGTGGTTAAGCAGGAGGGATCTTGATGGATACGATGGATATGTATGGTTGAAGTTTGAAGTAAATGATGGGTGGGTGAGTAATTCTGGAGATTCGCTAAGGTTTAAGCTTGATAATAATTATCCTCCACTGGCTATACTTGCAAGGGTGACATCTGAACAAAGCGATAGTGTGAGACTTAGATACACTTTGAGTGATGTTGAGGGTGATTCATTAAAGATAGTGGTTGAATACTCAGAAGATGGAAATACCTGGAGGGGTGCGAAGATAGTTGGAGATACAATTATAAAACCTTCAAATTATAGTGGGGAAATTGTTTGGTTATCAAGGGAAGATTTGCCAGGCAGGGATTTATATGTTTATGTCAGGCTGACGCCGATGGACAATGATATTGGGGAGGCTGATACTATAAGGTTTAAACTTGACAATAACTATCCTCCTGTAGTGAAAATTGATTCTATATATGGTATTAAGAGAAGAACGGGTGCATACAAGGATACACTTACCTTTTTCTTCTCTATTTTAGATAGCGAGGGAGATACAGTGAGGTTGAGGTTTTTCTTCAAAAATGCTGATAGCGTGGATGCTCCATGGAGTTATGTTACCGTGTCTTCGGGGGATACTGGGGATGTAATGCCTGGTAGATATACTTTCAAATGGGCAACCAATGTTGATCTTCCAGGTTCAGCTGGAAATTATTACTTTAAAATCATCCCATCTGATCTTGACCAGGGTTTGTCAGATTCCATATTAGTTCAAATTGATAACCTTGGTGTTCCGCATATTGCATTGTTGGATAGTTTTGCTGGGGAATATACGGGTGATATTACATTTAATTATAGAATAGTGGATGAGGAAGGTGACACGATAAAATTAGTTGCTGAATTTTCGCAGGATGATGGTAGAAGTTGGAGGAAAGCGACAGTTGTCGGTGATACACTTATCTCAGATAGCACAAAATATGTTGGCTCGTTGATATGGAAATCAAATATGGATTTATCAGGATTTGATGGTTTTGTGAGATTTAGGATTACTCCTTTTGATGCCAATAGAGGGATCAGAAGCGAGGTAATTTTCCATCTTGATAACAATGGGCCACCTGTGGTTAGTTTATTAGATACTTTTGATGTTGTTGGTGGGGATATTTTGATAAGATTTTTAGTTCGTGATTTAGAGGGTGATAGTTTGAGGTTTGAGTATAAGTATAAGTTTGGTCATAGTTGGAGGGATGCTGATGTAAGTTTTGGTAGTAGGCGAGGGGATACATTGTTAGTTATATGGCATTCGTATAGGGATGTTGTTGATACTTTTGGATTGGCATATTTCAAGGTGATTCCATATGATGTAGATGAGGGGGTTTCTGATTCAATGGTTTTAAAGCTTGATAATAAACTTGCACGGATATATCTTTCAGATTTAGATGGGGAGAGAGGTGGGGATATAGTTATAAGTTACAGGATTGATAATGATACTTTATCAAGTGTTTATTTGTATCCTGAGTATTTCCACAATGGCAGATGGAATAGAGCGACGATTGAGGGGGATACGGTTGTTGATCATCGTAAATATTCTGGTTCTTTCGTTTGGAAGTCATTGGAAGATTTAAGGGGTTATGATATTGATTCGCTTATGTTTAGGGTTTTGCCCAAGGACATCACTATTGGTGTGCCTGATACAATAATTTTCCATCTTGATAACAATGAGGTTCCGGTTATAAGATATATTGAAACATCAGTGGTTGAGGTATCGGGGGAGTTTGAGATTAAATTTGTTCCCTTTGATCAGGAGAGAGATTCATTGAGGTTTAAGTTTGAGTATTCGGTTGGTGATACAATGAGCTGGAAGAACGCAACGATCAGGATGGGATCAAGGTACGGGGATACGCTTGGGGTTATATGGTTATCTAATTATGATCTGGCAAATCAAGATGTTTGGGTTTACTTTAAAATAACGCCGTTTGACAGGGATACGGGTAAATATGCTATATCTGGAAAATTTAATGTTGATAATCAAACAGGTCCGATTATTCTTTCAACTTCTCCCGTTAATATCAGTTTTTACAATGATACAATTAAGATAAAATTTGATAGAAAGGTTTATGGAATTGGAAGCGGTGTGAAAATTTATGGAAGTTTGACTGGCGTGCATCAATTTAACAGTTTATCTTTTGATACTGTTTTTTATCTTATCCCATCTCCTCATTTCGCCTCTGCTGAGACGGTGACGGTGAAGATAATTGCAGATAGCATTAAAGATTCAAATGGAAATACTTTTGATGGGGATAAAGATGGTGATCCAGAGGGTTCGCCTGTTGATGATATAACTTTAACATTTGTTTCAACGATTCCAGGGGATTACAACTTTGATAAAAAAGTTAACATTGAAGATCTTGCTTTGTTCAGGGATGTATGGATAAATAATTACACAAGTAAAGAAATTGGACCTGCGACTGGGAAGCCACCTCAGATGATTGTTCAGCCTGATGGTAAAGTTGATTTTGAAGATTTGATGATTTTTGTCATGAATTGGAACTGGTTAGTTAAAACAGGAGGGTTCAAGTTGGCAAGTAAAATTTTGTTTGGGGATATGGATTCAAGCAAATTGATGGGCATAAGCAAGGCTTATAAGGAGCAGTTATTGATGTTTGATAAGGTTGAAACATCTAATAAATATAGTCGCATTGGTGGATTGAACAATAGGTATATCAGTTATGATGTTAAGTTCAATTTAACAGATGATTTTGCGGATACGATTTATGCAGGTGAATTTGTTCTCAGATATGATCCTGAAATTTTACAATTTGTTGGGATAAAAGACAATGATGTTTTTGGTAAACTTAACGATGGCAAGACAATCTTTTTGAGTTATGTTGATTCGGTAAACGGGTTGGTTATAATTAACTTTGCTAATTTTGGGAATTTAGGCATGTTAAGAAATGATGTTGTCGCAAGAATTGATTTTAAGGTGCTCAAGGAGTTGGAAGGTGAGGGTGCGATTGCCTGGGAATTGTTTGGGGTTTCTGGAAATGTATATGAGTTTTATGATAAGGTGGAACTTAACACTATCCCTGAGATTCCTAAAGAATTTGCTTTGTTGCAGAATTATCCAAATCCATTTAATCCGAATACGGTTATAAGGTATCATGTGCCCAGGTATAGTCGTGTGGTTATAAAAATTTACGATATCACGGGAAGAGAAGTCACAGTCCTTGTTGATGATTACTTTAAGCCTGGTTATTATGAGGTTGTTTGGGACAGCAGAAGAAGGGATGGGGTAGAGGTTTCAAGTGGTGTTTATTTTTATGTTATGGAAGCAGTTGAAGATACTCGTAATATTTTCAGAAGTGTAAGGAAAATGGTTGTGGTAAAATAAACTTTAGATATGGAAAGAGGCGCTTTTTAAACTCATCCCCTTTAATTCCCTCTCTCTAATTTTTTAGAGAGGGGGATGGGGAGTGGGTTTCTTAACTCACCCCCTTTGATTCCCCCTCTCTAATTTTTAGAGAGGGGGACAGGGGAGGTGAGTCAATTTCTTAACTCAGCCCCTTTGATTCAGCCTCTCTATTTAATAGAAAGAGTTAGGGGATGAGCCAATCTTCACACTCCTCTCTTTATTTGTAGAGAGGGGCAGGAGGTGAGTGAGTTTTTTAACTCGCCCCCTTTAATTCCCCCTCTCTAATTTTAGAGAGGGGGACGGGGGTGAGTCAATTTTTCATCCCGTCATTACTTGCTTGCGATGACAGTTGTCATTATGAGAGGCGAAGCCCCGAAGTAATCTTTGGTTAGATTGCCACGCTTCGTTTGCAATGACAGTTTGTTCTGAATGAGATTGCTTTGTTTGACTCACCCACTTTAATTCCCTTTCTCTAAATTTTAGAGAGGGGGACGGGGGCGAGTCAATTTTTCGTTCCTCTTTATTTTCCTTCTCTAACATTTTTGAGAAGGTGTTGGGAGGCGAGTCAATTTCTTAACTCACCCCCTTTAATTCCCACTCTCTATTTATAGAGAGGGGGACAGGGGGTGAGTCATTTTTTAACTTCAGAATCAGTTAAGTTAAACCTCAGGAAAGGTTTACCCTTAGGGAAATAGGGTAAAATATTTGTTTAGTAGTAGAGATAATTTTGCGGTTTTCTGAAATAAGTTTAGCGTGGCGGTGTGGTTTAATTTTTGGGATTTTTTCTGATGGTTTTAACTTGACAACGAAAGATTTTTTTATTATTTTATGGAAGCACTTCCAAAAATAAATGTTTTTCCTATGGGATAACGATTTACGACATAGCTCGTGAGGCTAAGGTTGGGATTGGGACGGTTTCAAGGGTTTTGAATGGAAATCCTCATGTTTCGGAGAAAACAAGGCTTAAAGTTCTTGAGATCGCGAGGAAGTTAAATTACCAGCCACATACTTATGCACAGAGGTTAGCAAAGCAAAAAGCTTATGCCATTTCAGCGGTAATTCCTTTCTTCACAAGCTATTTCTTTATGGAGGTTCTTCGTGGAGTTCAGAGTAAGATTTCGGAGATTGGTTTTGATCTTGTCCTTTATGGTGTAAATGATCCGTCAACCCAGATTGAGTATTATATTCAAAAAAGCACACATAGGGGGAAAGTTGATGGTGTTCTTTTCTTTTCAATGAAATTTCCTGAAACTTATACGAAATACTTTATTCAGCGTGGAATCCCAATTGTTCTTGTTGATACATTTCATCCAAAATTTGATTCAATTACGGTTGATAATTTCAAAGGGGCTTATCTTGCTGTTAAACATTTAATTGAGCTTGGGCATGAGAAAATTGGTATGATATGTGCACGGCTTGAAAGTATTCCAGCAAAGCAAAGATTTGATGGTTTTAAACAAGCAATTGTTGATCATGGGAAGAAGTTTTATGAAGAATTTTTCGTTGAGACAAGGGATACACGGCTTGATGGTTTTAATCGTGAAGCTGGATATTATGCATGTAAAGAACTTTTAAGTCGCAGTGGTGAAATTCCATCTGCTATTTTTGTATCAAGTGATATTCAGGCAATTGGGGTGATTGAGGCTTTAAATGAGAAAGGGATCAAGGTTCCTGATGATATCTCTGTGATCGGCTTTGATGATATTGAACTTGCAAGGGATTTCGGGCTTACGACGGTTAGACAGCCAATGTATGAGATGGGAGTTATAGCTGTTGAAAGGCTTTTTGAGAGGATGAATGATAAAGATGCGAAACCAAAGCATATTAAATTCATCCCAGAATTAGTAATTAGGAAGACATGTCCTTAAGAAAAAAATGAGGTTATCATGGATTTAAAAAAGTTTCTTCTTTTGATTTTTATCCCGGCGCTTGTATTAGCTGGGAATACGGGTAAAATAGCGGGGCGTGTGACAGATGCTCAAACAGGAGAGCCGATAGTTGGAGCGAATGTAATAATTGAGGGAACTTATCTTGGGGCTGCTTCTGATTTTAATGGAAATTATGTCATAATTAATGTCCCACCGGGAACTTATAGGGTAAAAGCATCTGCGGTCGGATATAAAGCCGTAATTAAAGAAGGGGTGAAAGTTTCAATTGATCTTACAACAAGGGTGGATTTTCAGCTTGAGCAAACTGTAATTGAACTTGGTCAGGAGGTTGTGGTTGTTGCAGAAAGACCACTTGTCCAAAAAGATTTGACTGCTTCAACCGCAATTGTTGGCAGTGAGTTAATACAAGCTTTACCTATAACTGAATTTCAGGAAGTTGTTCAGCTTCAGGCTGGGGTTGTTGCAGGGCATATTCGTGGTGGAAGAAGTGGCGAAGTCGCATATTGGATTGACGGTGTGCCGGTAACAGATGTTTATGATAGAAGTGCTGTGATTTCGGTTGATAGGAAATCAATTCAGGAGCTTCAGCTTGTAAGTGGTGCGTTTAACGCTGAATATGGTCAGGCGATGTCGGGGATTATAAACATAGCAACTAAAGATGGGAGCAATAAGCTTAGCGGTAGTTTTACCAGTTATCTTGGCGGATATGCAACTAACCATACGAATATATTTACAGGATTAGGTAAGTTTGAGCCGTTATCAATTAGAAATTTTGAGGGGAATTTAAGCGGTCCGATAGTTCGTGATAAAATTTTTTACTATTTGAATGGGCGATGGATTTATTTTGGCGGCTGGCTTTATGGTATAAGGAAATTTAAACCAGAAAATATAGTTGATAATCGTGATCCAGATCCAAACAAATGGGTGATCAGCATCAATCCAGGACAAGGTTTTGGAGATAGTGCCTATGTTCCGATGAATTGGAATCAAAAAATTTTCTTACAGGGTAAATTTACATTTCAAGTTTCGCCGACGCTTAAAATTTCTTACAACTACATGAATGAGTATATGAAATATCGCACTTTTGATTTTGCATTTAAATATAATCCAGATGGTGATTTAAATCGCTTCCATAAAGGGATTACGAACATTTTTACGATAAATCATACATTAAGTAAGTCAACCTTTTATCAGTTGAGTTTCTCGTATTTCTTTAAGGATTACAGACATTATGTTTTTAAAGACCCGCATGATCCAAGGTATGTTCATCCTAAACTTTTGCTTCAGCCAGGACCGTATAGTTTTATTGCTGGTGGAATGAAGATGGATCATTTTTATCGCAACACTGGGACATATGTTGCAAAGTTTGATTTGACATCTCAAATAACGAAGGTTCATCAGGTTAAAACTGGTGTGGAACTTAGATATCATACAATTTATTTTGAAGGTTTTTATCTTGATCTTTCAGATGAAGACAGAGCAAGGGATCCGATACTTGATGGGAATCCTTATGTTAAGACGAAAATACCTGATGTAAGCGAGCCAAGTCATACATTGTTCAGGAATCATCCAAAGGAATTTTCTGCTTATATTCAAGACAAGATGGAGTTTAATGAGATAATTTTAAATGTTGGTGTTAGATTTGACTATTTCAATCCTGATTGGCATATCCTTTCTGATCCATCTGATCCAAATATCTACCAACCTTTGAAACCGCAGAATAGATATTTTGATACGAATAATAATGGGATTTATGGTGATGAGGGAGATGTTCCGAAAACAGTTGATGATAGGAGAGCCTATTGGTATATTCGTGCAAAGCCGAAGTGGCAGTGGAGTCCAAGGATTGGGGTTGCTTTTCCGATCACTGATCGTGGTGTGATTCACTTTTCTTATGGTCATTTTTTCCAGATACCGCCTTTTGAATATCTTTATACTAATCCTGAATTTAAACTTGGTTCTGGGACTGGGAACATTGGACTTGTTGGGAATGCTGATTTAAAGCCTGAGCAAACTGTCAGTGGCGAGATAGGTGTTCAGCAGGCGATCACAAGTGATGTTGTAATTGAATTGACGGGGTATTTCAGGGACATAAGAAATTTGACTGGGACAAGGGCTGATGAGATTTTCATTTTTGGTGGTTCGGCTTGGTATAACAAATATGAGAACACTGATTTTGGCTTTGTTCGCGGGATAGTTTTCTCGCTTGATAAAAGATTTTCAAACAACTGGGCTTTGACGATTGATTATACTTTTCA
>NZ_CZVH01000025.1:0-21065 GCF_001458555.1 Candidatus Kryptobacter tengchongensis
AAGATTTGAAGTTCTTTATCCCCAACCATATCAAGCAAAATCCCAAATTGCGGAAGATAATTTACAGGTTTATTTTTTGCGAAATATTTTGAACCTATGCAAAAATTGTCAAGGTCCCCGGCAATTCCCAAATCCTCACCATCAAAGAAAACAATATCTACTCCTATCGGCGCTGGATTGTCTTTCAAAATTCGGGCAATTTCAAGTAAAACAGCGACACCACTTGCTCCATCATTTGCCCCAGGAACAGGTTGAATTCTCTTTGACGCTTCTCTTTCTTCATCTGCATACGGTCTTGAATCCCAATGAGCACATAACAGTATTCTGAAGCCAGATTTTAAATTAAACGAGGCGATTATGTTTGAAAGCTTAAAATTTTTCCCCAGGTATGAATGTGTAAATTCTTGCACATTTACAGCATCGGCATATTTTGAAATTTCATTGATGAGAAAATTCTTGCACTCCTCATGTGCATTAGAATTTGGAACTCGTGGACCAAAAGAGACCTGCTTTTTTAGGTATTCAAAAGCTGAATTCTCATTAAAATCAGGAATGTATACAGTATTAACATCGCCTTTTGGCTCGGGTTTTGAATTTTGCTCCTCCTTTTGAGAGTTGCAACTTAAGATAAAAATTAGCAAAATTAAAAGTAGAGCTCTGTGCATTTTATCCTGTGCTTTTATTCAAATGACAGATGTAAATTAAAAAATCAATTTCCAAATGGCAAATTACAGAGTTTTACATTCCTGGGATGTATCACCAGAAGAAGCTATAAAAATACAAAACGAGATGAGAAACCTTGTAAAGATTGAAAATTTACAAAGTCAAATTCGTTACATAGCGGGCGCGGATATTTCTTTTGACAAAGGCTCAAATACCGTTTATGCTGGGATAGTGGTTTTAAAATTCCCCGAACTTGTAGAGGTTGATCGGTCGCTTTTAATAACAGAAGTGAATTTCCCATATATCCCCGGACTTCTCTCATTCAGAGAATCGCCAGCATTAATCAAAGCATGGGAAAAGATAAAAATCATCCCTGATGTGGTCATTATTGACGGACAAGGAATAGCTCATCCGAGAAGATTTGGGATAGCTTCACATTTTGGAGTGTTAATTGATAAACCAACAATTGGATGTGCAAAAAGCTTATTGGTTGGAAAGTATAAAGAACCGGATGAAAAAGCTGGGAGTTACTCATATCTTTATGACTCAGGAGAAATCATCGGGGTTGCTTTGCGAACAAGAGATAATGTCCAGCCTGTATTCGTTTCAATCGGACATAAAATCACACTTGATGAATCAATAGAGATAATCATGCAAAGCATTCGTGGTTATAGAATCCCAGAACCAACACGACAAGCACATATGCTTGTAAATGCACTTCGTCGTGGTGAAATAAAACCTGGAACGAGAACAAAACCAGAACAAGATAGCTTATTTTCTTAAATTGTAAAGCAAAACTTGCTAAAAGATTGATCCACCCCTGACCTTTCTCTAAAAATTTGGAGAGGAAGTAAAAGATTGACTCACCCCCTATCCCACTCTCTAAAAATTTAAAGAGGGAAAAAGATTGACTCACCCCCCTGCCCCCCTCTCTAAAAATTTAGAGAAGGGAAAAGATTGACTCACCCCCTGTGTCCCACTCTCTAAAAATTTAGAGAGGGGGAACTTAAAGGGGGTGAGTTGAAATAGAGATTGCTTCAGGGACTATGTTCCCTCGCAATGACAAGGCAAGTGCCGTTGGCCAGAGAGCACAAGCGTGCTAAGTGATTGACTCACCCCCTATCCCACTCTCTAAAAATTTAAAGAGGGAAAAAGATTGACTCACCCCCCTGCCCCCCTCTCTAAGAATTTAGAGAGGGGGAAACTTAAAGGGGGTGAGTTGAAAATTTCCTCAACCCTTCCCCTCTCTAAAAGAACTTAGAGAGGGGGAATCAAAGGGGGTGAGTTAATAGATACTTTCTTATAACCTCAAGCGGTGGGTTAAAATATCCATAAGCAAGATGAGGGAATTCATCCTTTAAAAGCTTCATAACATTTTTAACTCCAAGTTTTTCAGCACCCCCATCAACTCCAATTAACTCAATATACCAATCGGGATCTATATTAAAATTGCGCCATTGTATCATTGATATGTTTGTTTCTCTTATAAAATTCCTCAACATCTGATATTCCTCCACCCAATCAGTCAATCCAGGGAAAACGAAATAGTTTATTGAAACCCAACAATTAAATTTTCTTGCAGTTTTTATTGATTCAAGCACATCGTTAAATGTGTAATTGTTCGGTCTGTAATATCTATTGTAAATTTCTGGGATTACGCTATTCATGCTGACACGTATGCTATTTAATCCAGCCTTACATAGTTCTTCAATTGCCTCTGGCTTGCTTGCATTTGTGTTGATGTTAATAATCCCTTTCTTTGTTTTCTTTCTTATTTCTTTTATCGCATCTCTGATTATTTCCCACACAAGGAGTGGTTCTCCTTCACAACCTTGACCAAAGCTGACAACGGCTCGCGGTGCGTTTTCAAGATGTGGGACTGCAACTTCAAGAATTTCTTCAACAGTTGGGATAAATGTTAACCTATTTTGTGTGCTTGGGATACCGCTTTCTTCGGGTTGATAAGATATACAGCCAATACAGTTCGCATTACATCCCGGGGAAGTTGGGATTGGTGCTTCCCACCTACCAAGGAAATAATTTCTTGCAGCAGGACAAAGATATCTCAAAGCGCAATTTTCACCAAGATGATGAATAAGACGGTTTTGAGGATGCTGTTTTAATTTTCTTTTAACATTCTTTATAACAAGATTATGGTCAAATTGATCGCAATCCTGTCTTTTATCTGGGTCAACTCTAACAGCTGGAACATAAAATTTGCCATTAAGCCATCCAACAGCGGTGTAAGCGAAAAGTGGAAGTATTGGTGCTTTATTTTCTTTCTTATAAGATGATAAAAATAACTGTGTATGAGCTGGAGCAATGAAAGCAGCAACAGCCCAGCCTTCTTCAAATGTAACAATTTCCCCAGTTTTTCTATCAAATCCAACGGGTCTTCGTCCTGGAAGTTCAAATAGCTGACTCCCCTCTGGAAGCACGATCAAATCTTCGGGATTTATTCTAACAAAATCAGTTCCTGTTCGCCCTGCCATCTCAATATCTGGCACATCATAGATATTCCCCTTCCCATCACTATAAACAAGATTAGGAACTCGCTTTAAAGCCATGAGCTTAAAATCAAAAAATTTTAAATTCTCGTAAGCGCCATCAATGTAAATAATATTTCAACGGATTTGGTTCAACTTTACACTCTTCGGCAATTAAAAGATTTGAAATTTTACCCTTGTCTCTCAACTCAAACAATCGCGGGACAAGTTTATCTCTTAGCTCAACTGGTGTGATTGGATTTATATAAATGTTTGTTCCACCCTCAAAGCCAGCTGGGACATTTATCCTCCATTTTATCAGCACATGCCATGGCATTTTGTAAACTGAGTCAAAAGGTGTATAATACCATTCCTCGTTGCATGGAATTTGATTTCCCATTGCAGCATGGATAGCGTGGACAAGATCACTCATATCACGAAGTTCCTTTTCGCTCAATTCAAATGGTCTCCCTGCTTTTGATTTTGAATAAATAGCAATGGTTGGGAAACGATGACCAAATCCAGCAAAAGCGACAGCATTTTCGTTTTCAGCAAAAACAAGATTATGATACCCAGCAAAATTCACAGCATATTCGTTATAAACATTTGGATTTTCCCTCACCATAGCTATTTGCCTTTCTATCGTTGCACCCCAATCATCAAGACCAACAAGTTGTTTATGGAGATGGTCAAATGAAGCGCCAGCAGGTCTGAGCCAGTTTTGGAAAACAGCAATATATCTGACATAACGATTTGAGTTCATTATATCAACCATCGCATCAATTGTAAATTTGAAGTAGTAATAATGTTCCTCTTGCGTCAACTCCCCAGATGAGCACAAGTCACTTGTCCACTTCGCAGATTCAATATAATGCCGTTTTGCAATGATAAGTTCATGACAACCACCAAAAAAACTATCCGAAAGTTTCAATTTTTCATCCGCCGATATTGAGTTTATCTCATCAGGCGTTTTTCCCATCATTCGCAACTTATAATTAATTAGTTCAAGCACATGCTTGAGCCCAGCAGGATTTTCAAGATATGATTTTTTCCATTCTTCCTTTTCTTTGGTGAATTTATATTCATAATTTTTTCTCCAGTAATCAAGCGTAACAATTTCAAAAAGATTTCCGACCCTTCTAAACTCAGCCACACTTTCAAAATATCTATCAGGTGGGAGATAATCTATTCGTTTATAACTTCCATCAGGTAATTTCACAAGTCGTGATTTTTCGGGGGGAACCTCATAATACCTTTTCTGGCAAAAGGAACAATAATCCTCGGGTTGATGGACTTCAAGTGGTTTAGCTGTTTCGGGGATTTCATTTGTTATCGGTTTATTATTTCTCCCAGGCACCGACCAAACCTCGCTCTCCGTGAATGGGTTAATCTGTTTTACTGTTCCATCTGGCATTATCAAATAAAGCGGTTTCATTATAAGCAGAGATTTTATTTTTCAAAATGCACTCAAATATAAACCACAAAATTCAAAAAAGCAAGCCAGAAAATTATTGTAAATCAATCAATAGGTTCATTTCCTATTCCTCTTCTCTTCATTAATCGCTCTATTTCATCAATAGTTTTCGGTGCCCCAGATGAAAGGACAGCATAACCATCCTTAGTAACCAGAATGTCATCTTCAATTCTAACTCCAATGTTCCAATACCTGGGATCGCAATCAGCCCCGGCTGGTATATAAATTCCTGGCTCAATTGTTATAACCATCCCGGGTTCAAGGTTTCCCGGAACCCCGACATCATGGACATCAAGACCAAGATGGTGCGTCACACCATGCATAAAATATTTTCGTGCTTCATTTTTATCTTTGATGATTCCAAGCTTTAGCAAACCTTCGGCAATGATTTCAGTCGCCTTTAATTGAAGGTCAATAAAGCTAACCCCAGGGCGAACTAATTTTATTGTTTCTTCCTGCGCTTTGAGAACAATTTCATATACCTCCCTTTGCTCTGGTGTAAATCTTCCACTTGCAGGAATTGTTCTCGTTACATCTGCACAATAGTTGTGATATTCAGCCCCGATATCAACCACAATTAAATCTCCATCGCCGATTTTCTTACGGTTTGAACTATAATGAAGTATAACTGAATTTTCACCAGAAGCAATTATTGATGGAAAGGCTGGATATTCAGCACCAAGTTTTGTAAAAACATATTCAGCTATCGCTTGAATTTCATATTCATACATCCCCGGCTCACACGACATCATAACCTGACGGTGTGCTTTGACGGTTATATCCACTGCTTTTTGAATAAGTTTTATTTCCTCCGGTTTTTTAACCATTCTCATTTTGGCAAGGATAAACGAAGGGTCGGCAAATTGTAATCTACCTCGCTGTGAGCTCACTATAGATTCAAGTACTTCTATAATATCTTTCAATGTCCCCTCAAAACATCCAGCGGGATATGGGAAATAAATTGTTTTCGCTCTTGAACTAAAAATTATTGACCGTATAACATTTTTAAACTCCTCAATCGGTAAAGCAAGCTGAATTCCAAGTTTTTCCATAGCTCCTTTTGTTCCAAGCGTTCGCCCCGTCCATACCTCACGAAGAGAGTCTCGCTCCTTTAAAAACAAAACTTCGCGAATTTTGAAATCCGATTTTATGGTATCAAGCGTAACATCGTAGTATTTCCCCGTAGCTCTCGTGGCAAGCTTTAAAACCGAAGGAGCAAAACCAACAGGAACAAGAACGAGCACCGCATCTGGCTCTTCAAGTCCCGTCAGATAAAAGAAATTGTTATCTTGTTTAAATCTGTATTCAACATCATTTGAGCGTGTTTTTAAAGAATTTGAATAAAAAATTGCGATCGCTTCATTACCAATTTGCTTCATCAGTTCCTCTCTGTTTGCCTTGAAAAAAGAAGGTGGAAGCAAATCATAATCCTGTGAAAGAGATAGAGAAACAGCAAATAAAGTTAAAAGTAAAATTTTTAAAGTTCTCATTTTTCCCCAAATTTTTGTTTTAAACCTTTCAACCGCATACCTGTTTGAAAACCCTCATAAAATTCCCACCGAGAATCTTCCTAACATCTTCAATTGAATATCCTCTCTCAAGGAGTTTTTTAGTTATGTTGGGAAGAAATGTGACATCATCCATTTCAAGCGGGGTGATGCTTATCCCATCAAAATCAGAGCCAAGCCCTACATGATCAACTCCAACAAGCTTAGCAATGTAATCAATATGGTCAATTAAAACATCAAGAGGTGGTCGCAATTCTTCGGATATTTTTAACATAAGTTGACGCCTTGCTCTACGATACGCCTGCTGATTATGCTCGTACAGAACTCTTATTGAATCAAATTGCGCTTTGTATTTCTTCTCAAGTTCTGTTCGCTTTGTGGTAAATGTTGAATCAATATACTCCGCATAGAAATTAACAAAAATAACTCCACCTGTCTGCGCAATTGCCTTGATTTGTTCGTCTTTCAAATTTCTGTAATGCGGACAGAGATTATAAACGCTTGAATGAGATGCTATAACTGGTTTTTTTGTCGTTTTTATAACTTCCCAAAAAGCTTGTTCCCCGAGATGAGAAACATCAACTATCATCCCAAGTTCGTTCATCTTCTCAATAACTTTTTTCCCAAATTCACTTAAACCTATTATCTTCAATTTGCTCGGATTCGTTGTCTCATCATATCCAGAGCTTGCCCAATCGGTGCTATTGTTCCATGTTAGCCCAAGATATCTTACACCACGGTTGTAAAGCTGTTCAAGTTTTTCAATGCTGTTTTCAATCGCGTGTCCGCCCTCAACGCCTATTACAGCACAAATTTTACCCTGACTTAGTGCCTTTTCAAGCTCTGCTGAATTTACGACAATAGCAATTTTATCGCTATTTCTTTTAACAATTGAATATAATGTGTCAATCATATCATTTGCCCTTTTAAAAGCATTCTTTTCAAACGCAACTGGGTCAACCCAAACAGCAAAAACTTGTACATCAACACCACCTTTTTTCAACCTGACAAGATCACTATGCCCATTTCTCGTTTCAACTGTTATATCCTCCCCATTCATCGCCCTCAAAAGAACATCGTTATGAGTATCTGCAACTATTGCATCATAATGAAGTTTTAAATAATCAACTTTTTTATTATCCTGGTTCTCCTTCTGCGCACAGGCAAATGAAAACACAATTAACAAACTTAATAAAAACCTTCTCATTTTCTTTTCAGATTTTTGTTTAGATTATCCCTTTGAAGTCAAAATTTTCAAGATAATAGACGACCCTTTCAAGAAACCTACCTCCAAGTGCTCCATCAATGATTCTATGGTCAAACGAAAGCGTTAAAAATGCCATTGAGCGAATTGCGATATAATCAACCCCATCTTTTGTTATAACTACAGGACGCTTTTTAACAGCACCAACACCAAGAATCGCAACCTGTGGTTGATTTATGATTGGAGTTCCAATGATATTTCCAAAAACCCCATAATTTGTGATGCTAAATGTTCCACCTTGGATGTCATCAGGTGTTAACTTTTTATTTCTCGCCTTCATGACGATCTCATTGACAGATCTTGCGAGTCCAATAAAGTTTTTTTCATCAGCATTTTTAACTACTGGAACTATTAAACCATAATCCGTTGCAACCGCAATTCCAATGTTTATATATTTCTTTACAATTATCTTATCACCCTCAACACTGCTATTTATAAGCGGAAACTCCTTTAAAGCTTTAACGACTGCATCAACGATAAATGGTGTAAGAGTGAGTTTAAATCCTTCCCTTTTTTGAAATTCATCTGCATACCTATCAATAAAGTTCATGATCTCCGTCATATCACATTCAGAAATCGCAGAAACATGTGGAGATGTTTTCACACTTCTTAGCATATGTTCAGCCATTGCTTTAACAACATGGCTCATCTCAATTATCTCAACTTTTCCCTCTGGGTAAAATTCTGGCTTTGCCACTGGCGGTTTTATCTCTTCCACCTCCTCAACGACCGCTGGTCTAACTCCAACTTTTTTCCTTTTTGCTTCAATGTAATTTAATAAGTCATTTTTTGTTAACCTTCCACCATAACCTGTGCCGGGTATCTTCTCAAGCTCCTCAAGTGAGATTCCCTCACGCCTTGCAATCTCTCTGACGACAGGCGAATAAAATCTTTTCGTTTTAACTGGAATTTCTTCAGAAATAAAACTTGGGAATTCCTCACCTCTTTTGATTTCCCTTCCCCCCTCTACTTTAATTTCTTCCTTTCTTTCTCCTGTTTTTACTTCAACTTCAGATATTTCCGTTTCTATATATGCAATTACAGTGCCGACGGGGATTGTTTCATTTTCTTTATATAAAATTTCGGTTAAAATTCCATCCGCAGGCGAAGGTATTTCGGTATCAACCTTGTCAGTGCTTATCTCAAGCAAAATTTCATCTCTTTTAACCCTATCTCCTGGTTTTTTATGCCATTTGAGTATTGTTCCCTCTTGTAAGCTTTCCCCCATCTTTGGCATTATGACTTCCACCTTCATTTTATCTCCGAAATTTTGTTTTCATTTGAAAAAAGCAAGCAAAATCCCAATTAAAGCTCCTATTTGTCCAATCCAAAAAATAAACATCCATCGTATAAGCCGTGCATGATAACTCGCCATTTCAACTCGCAACTTTGATACCTCATCAGTTATCTTCTGCTCCAGCCTGGCTACCTCCTCTGTTATCCTCTTATCTAACTTCGCCTCTGTCTCGGCTATCTTCTGCTCAAGCCTGGTCACCTCCTCTGTTATCCTCTTATCTAATTTCGCCTCTGTCTCAGCTATCTTCTGCTCAAGCCTGGTCACCTCCTCTGTTATCCTCTTATCTAACTTCGCCTCTGTCTCGGCTATCTTCTGCTCAAGCCTGGCTACCTCCTCTGTTATCCTCTTATCTAACTTCATCTCTGTCTCGGCTATCTTCTGCTCCAACCTGGTCACCTCCTCTGTTATCCTCTTATCTAATTTTGCCTCTGTCTCAGCTATCTTTTGTTCTAATCTTGTTACTTCCTCAATTAACCTTTGTTCCAGGCGCAAAATTTCACCTGTAATTTTCTTATCTAATTGCGAGGTTTCAGATACAAGTTTCTTCTCAAACTTATCAAGCGATACCTCAACTATATCTTCTCTTGTCGTTTGATAAACTTTATTTAACAACTCAACAAGTGAATCTGAAGCTTTATCACCAAGCTTTTCTCAGTGGTTTTGGAATAGTTATAACCAGCATTTAAAATCACCATGTTAATTTTTTAATATCTTATCAATTCTTCAAGAGCTCTAACAATCCAACTGGTTTGAGGAAGAGCTGCATCTTCAAGCGTTGGTGCATAGGGAATTCCAGGAATATCAAGACCTGCAACTCTTTTAATTGGACTATCAAGATATTCAAATGCTTCTTCTGCTATGATTGCAGAAATTTCAGCCCCGAACCCGGCTGTCAATGTATCTTCATGAACTATTAAAACCTTGCTTGTCTTCTTAACAGAATTTAAAATCGTCTCTTTATCAAGTGGATTTATTGTTCTAATATCAATTACTTCAATCTCAACACCGTATTTTTGTTCAACAATTTTCACCGCTTCAAGCGATTTATAAACCATCAATCCCCAAGTTACAATTGTTGCATCCTTACCAACTTTCTTAATTTGAGCCTTACCGAAGGGTAATAAATAATCTTTATCTGGCTCAGGGGACATTGCTTGAGGAGAGCGATAGAGTGCTTTATGTTCAAGGAAAAGAACCGGGTCTTCAATACGACATGCAGTTTTCAAAAGTCCTTTTGCATCAGCTGCATTTGATGGGTAAGCAATGAAAATTCCCGGAAGATGAGCGAAAAATCCTTCAATGTTTTGACTATGATAATGCCCACCGTGAATGTATCCGCCAACAGGAACCCTTATCACAACTGGCGCCGACCAGCCACCATTTGATCTATATCTAAATGTAGCAAGTTCATCCCTTATCTGAGTCATCGCAGGCCAAATGTAATCACCAAACTGAATTTCAACAACAGGTTTATATCCTTTCACCGCAAGTCCAATTGCGGTTCCAACGATACTTGCTTCAGCAAGCGGTGAATTAAAAGCTCTATCTTTGCCAAACTTCGTTGTTAATCCTTTCGTTGCTGTGAAAACACCACCTTTGGGATCAGCAATATCTTCACCATATACCACCATTTTGGGGTTTAGCTCCATCTCCTCATGCAGTGCATGATTTATCGCATCAACCATAACTATTGGCTTTCCAGATGGAATTGTAGCCTCATAATTTAACTTTCTTGTATCCTCATGAGCATAAACATGAAGCATTACCGTATCAGAACTTGCGTAGGGTTTCTTCTCAGCAACTTCAATTGCCTTATCAATTTCTGCATCAAGCTCTGAATAAATTCCATCTATTTCTTCTCTTGTCAAAATCCCCTCTTTCAACAAGAGACTTTCCATCTTCAAAATTGGGTCACTTGATCTTTCCTGCTCAAGCTCTTCAGGGGTTCTATATTTTCTATGATCATCCGAAGATGAATGTGGAATTAATCTTACTACATTTGCAACTATCATTGTAGGACCGAGTCCAGCACGGGCTCTTTCCACTGCTTTTTTAACAGTTTGATAACTTTGAACGAAATCAGTTCCATCAATTTCATAAACTTCAAGCCCAAAAAATCCTTGCCCAATTTTCGCAACTGATGCGCCAGCCGTTTGCTCGTATATTGGCACAGATATAGCATATTTGTTATTTTGAATAACGAAGATGACGGGCAATTTATCCTTGCTTGCCCAGTTCAACGCTTCATGAAATTCACCTTCACTTGTTGAACCATCTCCACCCGAAACATAAACAACCTCATCTGTCCCATCCCTCACACACCCCATTGCTGTTCCAACCGCCTGAAGATACTGCGTTCCCGTCGGACTTGATTGCGTAATAATCCTCAATTCTTTCTTTCCAAAATGAGCTGGCATTTGCCTCCCACCTGTTGCAGGGCAATTTGCTCTGCCAAAAACACTATAAAAAAGTTCCTCAAGCGTAACCCCAAGTTGATAAACAAATGCCCAATCTCTATAGTAAGGATAAAACCAATCATATCCAGGGCGAAAGTTCATTGCACTTGCCACTTGGATTGCCTCATGTCCGGATACACCAATATGAAAGAAAACCTTTCCTTGCTTTAAAAGAGTCATCGCTTTATTATCTATCTGTCTTGCTACATACATTGACTTCAATGCCTGAACCAACACATCAGGCTTTATTTCAACAACAGATTCAAGCCCCGTTTCAAATTCACTACCACGATTGACCTGTTTGGTCAAATTCTTTGGCATGGTTAATTCTCTTTTTGTTTTCCCTTATTTTAAAAAATTTCCATTTTCTTTTCAAAGATTTCTAAACAACTTTGAACAAATTTTAATGAAAAAACAGTCTCAAATTTTTCTTTTAAACTTTTTTTCACCTCACTCATATCAACCTCCCGCCCAAGCAATTTTTTCATTGATGTCATGCTAACATCCTTTAACCCACATGGAAAAATAAAGTCAAAATACCTCAAATCAGTATTAACATTTAAAGCAAATCCATGCATCGTAACCCACTGACTTACTTTGATTCCTATTGACGCAATTTTCTCATCCCCGACCCAAACACCTGTCAAACCATTCTTCCTTTGTCCTTTTATCCCAAAGTCAGATAGTGTTAAAATTATAACTTCCTCAATTCTTCTTAAATAGGTGTGAATATCAATCTTCATTTTTTCCAGATGAAAGATTGGATACCCAACAATTTGTCCCGGTCCGTGATAGGTTATCTTTCCACCGCGATCAATTTTAAGAACTTTCACTCCAAGATGTTTTAATAGTTCTTCGCTAATTTTTAAATCCCGTTCATCCCCAGCTTTCCCTATTGTGTAGATATGCTCATGTTCAGTGAAGAGCAAAATATCACTCAAGATCTCCTTTACTCTCATCTTATGAAATTGCTTCTGCAACCTCCAAACCTCTTCATAACTTGAAGATCCGGGGATATCTATAAAAATTGCCTCCGATCTCATATTTTCACTTGGAAAAATTTTGATTAAAAATTAATAAACTTAACCATTTAAACAAAATTCAAATTATCAGGCGCGATAAGGAAACTTGCCAGACTCCGCAAAACAATTCAAATTTTTCTTGACTATAAACTCGTAGTTTTATAATTTTGAAACGAAAATAGTTTTGCTTTAGTTAATAATTTTGAGAACAAATTTTGCCTTAAAATTGATAAGCGCTTTGCTAATAATTGTTTCTATGTTCATTTTTGTTGCTGGGATTTGGTTTATAGCCAATATAAGCCAGAGAAAAAAGAAACTTTTGCCTGAGTTCATAAACGGAAAACCAACAGTTGTCTTTTTCTGGATTGATAATTCATCCTGTAAAGCGATGAGTTCAATCATTGATAAAATGAAAAACGATTTTAAGGGTAGTGTTAAGGTTTTAAATTTTAATGTGATCAAAGATTACAAAATAGCCGAAAGTTATCTGATACTTGATGTTCCAGTTGTAATTTTGTTTGATAAAGAAGGAAACCCGATTATGAGAATTACAAAGCCTGAAGAATATCAAAAACTTGAAATCAAATTAAAAGAAATTATCTAACTTAGGAGGTGAATTCAAAAATGAAAATTGGAATCTTAACAGGGGGTGGAGATTGCCCAGGTTTGAACGCAGCTATAAGGTCTGTAGTTCGCAAAGCCCTTGCCTCTGGTCACCAAGTGGTTGGAATTAAAAATGGATGGAAAGGATTAATGAGCCTTGACATTATTCCACTTGACCTTAACAATATATCTGGAATTTTACCAAGAGGTGGAACAATACTCGGGACATCAAGAACCAATCCATATAAACACTCGGATGGCGAGAAAAAAATTCTTGAGAACCTTGAAAAAGAAAAAATTGATGCACTCGTTGCAATCGGTGGTGAAGACACCTTAAGCGTTGCTTATAAACTTTACAAAGCAGGGGTAAATGTGGTTGGAATACCAAAAACAATTGATAACGATGTAAGGGGAACAGATTATTCAATCGGGTTTGATACCGCCGTCAACATTGCTATGGAAGCAATTGATAGAGTACATACAACCGCAGAAAGCCACAACCGCGTTGCAGTTGTTGAAGTTATGGGTCGTCACACAGGGTGGATCGCATTATATTCGGGGCTTGCCGGTGGGGCAGATGTAATTTTAATACCTGAAAAACCGTTTGACATTGATCAGGTATGCAAAATAATTGAGAAAAGACACGCCCGCGGGAAAAATTTCAGCATAGTCGTTGTGGCTGAAGGAGCAAAATTCAAAGTTGAAGAACAGGTTGATAAAGATGGAACACTTATCGTCCAAGATTTAAGAGTTGATGAGTTCGGGCATGTTCGCCTTGGTGGAATTGGGAACCTCGTAGCAGACCAAATTGAAAAAAGAACAGGGATGGAAGCAAGAGCAACAATCCTTGGACATATACAGCGAGGTGGCTCACCAACTGCTTTTGATAGAATACTTGCAACAAGATTTGGTGTAAAAGCTATTGAATTGATAAATGAGGGAAGATTCGGGGTTATGACGGCTCTTCAAGGAAACGAAATTACAGAAGTTGAACTTTATGAAGTCGTGGGAGGATTGAAAACAGTTAATCCTGAATTGTTTGAAATAGCAGAGGTCTTCTTCGGTTAATTAAAAGTTTTCACCATTAAAACTGTTCAATCCGTCGGCTTTTTACTACAAAGAGAAATAAGCAAACTTATTTACTTTTAAAATTAAAACTGAAAAATCATCAATGGCTATAGATATAACTTTAGTTAATCCCCTCTTTATTGAGAAAGACCCCGTTGAGAAAAAAATTATGACCCCTTATTTTCCTCTTGGATTAATGTATCTTGCCTCGGTCTTGAGGAACAACGGTTATGAAGTTGAATTGTTTGATTGTACATTTAGAAAGGATTTTGATGAATTTGAAGACTATATGCGAAAAAAGAAACCAAAAATTGTTGGGATCACATCTTTAATAACGATACGAAGAAACGCTTTGATAATTGCAGATATAGCTCACAGATATGGCGCAAAAGTTATCCTCGGGGGTCCAGATCCAACAGCCTTGCCAGAAAGATATCTTCTTTACAAAGGGACAAATAACTCTTTCCCTGTTGATGCTGTTGTATTTGATGAAGGTGAAATTACAATGCTGGAACTTGCAAATTTCTATTTTAAAAGGAGTGATCACCCGGATGATATCAGGGAAATTGCCGGCTTGAGGTTAAGAGATGAAAATGGGAATATAATTTCAACGGGACATAGGGAACTTATCAAAGACCTTGACTCAATTCCATTCCCAGCAAGAGACTTAGTTGATATGGATGATTACAGAAGGGCATGGAAAAAGAAGCATGGATATTGGTCACTCACCATAATAAACAGCAGAGGTTGTCCATATCATTGTTCATGGTGTCAAAAGGCAGTTTTCGGAAGAAAATATAGAATCCGAACCCCTGAAAATTCCGCTGATGAAATGAAACATTTAAAAGAAACCTACTCTCCAGATTTCATCCGTGTAGTTGATGATATAACGGGGGTTCAAAAAAATTGGGTTTTAAAATGGAGTGAGGAAGTATTAAATAGGAACGCTACTATACCCTTTGAATGCCTTACACGAGTAAACCTTGTCTCTGAAGACATGCTGAAAGCATTAAAAGATATGGGTTGTGAGAAAATTTATCTTGGCGTGGAGTCAGGCTCTCAAAAAGTTCTTGACGCAATGGAAAAAGGAATAACCATACAACAAATCTATAAGGCATCTGAACTTTGCAAAAAATTTGGAATCAAGACATATTTCTTCATGATGGTGGGTTATCCAGGAGAAGATATTGAAGATTTAAAGTTAACCGCTAAAATTTTAAGAGAAACATTGCCAGACGAATTCAGCACAACAATTGCTTATCCTCTGCCTGGGACAAAATTTTATGAGCAAGTTCGTGATAGGTTGATGTTTGATTCACAAGAATGGATGCTTGATTGGGATTACACTGCTGAAAATAAACTTCTGTTCAAGCGTGAAAAGTATAACACAACTTTTTACCGATGGGTTATAAGATGGTTCAACAGGGAATGGAAAGATGCATGGTTTAAAGCTGGGAAAAAGGCAAAGTTAATTGAAAAATTAAAAAATAAAGCCGAACTTATCCTTTCAAAAGCAATCGTTAATTTACTTGCAAAAGCTTCAAGATCAAATGTAATTCAATTTCAACCAGCCGAGGGAAGATGATGGAAGAGATTATAAAACATAAATTTTTCTGGGATTTATATGCCCCTATTTACGACGAGAATAGAAGACACGAAGAATATCTAAGGAATACGAATTTAAACATTCTCAAAACATATTTCCGTCCTGGTCAAACCCTCATTGAAATTGGCTGTGGAACTGGGATTGAAGCTAAAGAAATGATAAAACACGGTTGTAAAGTTGTTCTCACAGATGTATCATTTGAAATGCTAAAAGTCGCCAAGACGAAGGTTGGCTCAAACGCACAAGTAATAAATCTACCTGCTGAATACATTGATTCATTCAAAATTAAATTTGACGGCGCTTATTCATCTTTCGGTGTTATAAATTGCATGACAAATGTATCTTCATTCTTTCAAAAGCTTCACTCAATTCTTAAGCCAGGTTCGCTTTTCATCGCTTCGTTTATAAATCGCTGGTATTGGGGAGATTTCCTCTTTTTCCTGTTTGGAATAACTAATTATCTGAAAAAACGATTAAATGGATGGGGACACATCACACTTAATGGTAAAGAATACGATGTTATCGCAAGGTTTTACTCATTGAATGATATAAAAAGGTTTTCCAAAAGTTATTTTGTCATAAAGAAAGTTTATGCCCTACCGTTTTTGCTTCCGCCTGCTTACTTAAAACCTCAAGAACGATTGCCCGAAAAATTATTTAAATTGCTCCAAAAACTTGAAAATCTCATCAATCATCGTTTCCCCTTCAACTATCTTGGCGAGAGAATTATCGTCATATTCGAAAGGATATGAAAAATGAAATTAAATTCAACATAAACTTTCCCATAACTGCAAGCCCCGTTGCTTACGATATAAATGAAGACGGTGAAGATGAATTGATCATAACGGCAGATAAAATTTACATCTTTGATTTAAAATCCACCCAAAAACCCATCCTCACCCTTGAAACTCAAAAACCTTGCGCTTCCACACCAGCTATATTCAAAAGTAAAATCAGTAAAAATAAAATTTTAATCACAGGCTCAGATGACGATAACCTTTACTTTTTTATCCTTGATGATATAAAACGCTCGTTTAAATTCAAAACTCACGGTGATATTTTTAGCTCACCAATTATTTACGACATTGACCTTGACGGATTTGCAGAAGTAATATTCGGCTCAGATGATGGCAGAGTCTACATAATTAAGTTAAATGATGATGGAGAAATTTTAAATGCAAATCACTTTCAAACGAACGGATTTGTATCTTCTTCACCCGCTTTATTTCCCAACGATGATGGTTCATTTGATATTGTGATCGGCTCATGGGATGAAAATCTTTACAGGATTGACGGAAAAAATCTCAAATGCAAATGGAAAACGAATTTAAACCACATAATCTGGTCATCCCCTGCTGTTTGTGATTTAAATGCGGATGGAAAACCTGAAATCATATCTATTTCAAACTCCATTAATCTACTAAATGAAAAAGGCTTCAACATCCAACCCTTTCCTGTTAAATTGAAAAGTTTTACAGTATCCTCACCTGCTATATGCGATGTTGATAACGATGATAACTTGGAATTCATAGTTTGTTCAGGTTCAGTGTATATTTTTACAGTTGACGGTTTAAAAAATTTTTCCCGTGACATAAAAACAATCTTCTGGGCATCCCCAATTGTTGCCGATATAGACGGAAATGAGATACAAGAAATAATTGCTTGTGATTACTTTGGAAACTTATGGATTCTTTCGGAAAAAGTTAATTTTAAAAAGAAAATCGCCTCATCAATCGTATCATCACCAATTGCAGCGGATATTGATGGAGATGGATTAATTGAAATAATTATATGCACCATGGATGGAGATATCTTGATCCTGCCCACTAAAGGTAAAAAATCAGAATGGAATAATTTTAGAGGCAACGATAAAAATGGTTTCTTCAATAAAAATTTCACCCCTCACGAAGAACTAAAGCAAAACGAGAATTTGTTAGAACAGAGAATTAACATTGTGGAATTTCAAGAAATTAAGATTGAAAAACCCGTTAAAAGCCTTAAAATTGTGAGAGGAAAAAAGGGTAAGATAAAATTATGGGAGTTGAAAATCGAGTTGGAAATATCCGGATTAAAAAAGGGCATAACGTATTTTGAAAAAAATGGAAACTGGTTTCCATCGCCATTGTTTGGTGACGGCGAAAGTTTCATCGCACGATTTCCCCCATTAAAAAAATTTTCATTTGTAAGATATTTTCTCATAATTGAAACCTGGCAAGGGCAATTCATCAGGTTTCCAGAGAAGGGGTTTAGATTTTTTATATCTGTTTGATTCATCTATATAGACCTTTTGCATAAATATATTCTTCAACTTCGGCTGGAACAAGATATCTTATTGATTTTCCAGACCTCACCCTGCTTCTTATTGCTGACGCCGAGACATCTATATTTGGTATTGTGATAAAATCCGCAAATTGTGAAAATTTAGACTCTGGGATAGCATAGCCATAGCGATTGAAAACAATAAGACGAACCCTTTTAACAATTTCATCTGGATCTTTCCAAGTGTGAAGTTCCCTGAATTGATCAGCCCCGATGAGAAGATAGAAAGTGTAAGTTGGAAACCTCTCAACAAAGTAACTTACTGTTTCAACTGTATAAGAAACCCCGCCACGTTTTATCTCAATGTCAGAAACTTCAAAAAAAGGGTTATTCTTTACCGCTATTTTAACCATTTCAAATCTGTGGTGCGGGCTTGCGATTTGCGATAGATATCCCTGATTTTGTTTGTGCGGTGGGATTGCGCAGGGAACGAAAATAATTTTGTTAAGTTTGGCTTCCTCCCTTATAAATTCCGCAACAATTAAATGACCAATATGTGGCGGATTAAATGTCCCGCCAAAAATCCCTACCCTCATTCAATCAAAAACGGTTATTTTTCTTTTCTTTAAAAGATTTAAAATTGCCGATCTGGTTCTTTTAAACTCATCACTCTTGACCGAACTTATCACCTGTGAAAAAACTCTCTTCAACGACTCAACATCAAACGCATAATCAAGCCTTTTCAAAGGAACATAGAGAACATCAATCTCACTTGCCAGCCTTAATATGTTAAGTTCATCACATTCATTCTCAAGACCTAACAAAAACTTTTCATGCAACTTTTTCAAGCCTATCAATTTATTGGGATTATCCTTGTAAATTGATGTAACAATTACATCATATTTATGCGTCATGACCTCATAAGCATTGTTTATCCATGGAACCGGATAAATAAAACTTGAAATCTCAAGCAACACAACAAACCTGCGCTCATCTTTAAATGCTCTGGCTATGCTTTCAAAATAGATATTGCCATTACCTTCAAAGATAGACGCCTTTACACGAAGTGGAAAAACTTGAATTAAAAGATCACAAGTTTCATAATCAGGAAAATAAACATAAACATTTGTGTTTCGGCTTTTCTGAACATAATAATCGGTTGTGTCGTGAAGCAGTGCCTTATAAATCTCAAGTTTCTCATCAAAAGAAAAACTATCATCAACCTTTAAACTATCTAACTTCGCTGGCAAAATTATAAGTGCCTTCTCCGCTTGAAACATGGCAAAGGTCGCTTTATTTTTTAACTCATTGACATTATAGCATTCGCAAGGCGTTCTGGATTTTTGCTTGAGAGTATGAGTTTTTGAAACTTCATAAGTTTAGACAAACCCTTTCTATAGTAATCTTCCCCTAATTCAATCTCAACTCCACCACCATTTGAATAAACATAAGCAATCACCCCAAAGTTCGCTTTTATTCCCCATCCACCGTATTTCTTCCACAATTTTTCATTAACCACACGAACATTTTTAATTTCAACTTTTTTAATCTTTGTTACTGTTTTACCGAAAAAACCAATTTTCACCACAAGCTCATTCCACTTCACAAGAACGGTAATCTTACCTATAAAGCCGATAAGTAAAATCTCAAATAGAGATGCCACAAGAATTGCGAGGACTAATTCACTTCTTTCTTGAAGCTCCGGGTTAACAACAAAAACGAGGATAACAAATGGAATCCAAAGGAAGAACAAAAGATAAAACCACGCTGGAAATGCTTGCTCCTCTTTGTATAAAAGTCCAGATATTGTTTCCATCTTTGATTCCTTATTACTTATTGAAGTATCTCATCACTATCCCAAGGTCTTTATCTCCACGACCCGATAAATTTACGATTATAATTTCACTTTTCCTCATTTTAGGGGCAATTTTTATAGCATGGGCTACAGCATGTGAGCTTTCAAGAGCTGGGATTATACCCTCAAGCTTTGATAAAAGATAAAATGCCTCAACGACTTCATCATCCGTTGCAACGGTATATTCAACAATACCAGCATCCTTAAGATAAGAATGTTCAGGTCCAACACCGGGGTAATCAAGCCCTGCGGAGATTGAGTGCGTGTTAAGTATTTGACCATCTTCATCTTGAAGAAGATATTGCATCGCTCCGTGCAAAACTCCAGGTTTTCCCGCGGTTAAAGAAGCAGAATGTAATCCAGTTTCAAGCCCTTTTCCTCCAGCTTCAACACCTATTAGTTTAACATTTGGGACATCCTCAATAAATGGATAAAAAATTCCAATAGCGTTGCTTCCACCCCCAACACATGCAATTATAACATCAGGCAACCTCCCTTCAACTTCAAGAATCTGCTCTTTTGTTTCCTTCCCTATGACGCTTTGGAAATCCCTGACTATCATAGGATAAGGGTGCATTCCAACAACAGAACCGATCATGTAAAAAGTTGTTCTAACATTTGTAACCCAATCACGAATTGCCTCGTTTATAGCTTCCTTCAAAGTTTTGCTCCCCGAAGAGACAGGTTTTACCTCCGCGCCAAGCAATTTCATCCTAAAAACATTCATTTCTTGTCTTCTCATATCTTCTTCACCCATATAAATCACACATTTAAAATCAAACAAGGCGCAAACTGTTGCAACCGCAACGCCATGCTGACCAGCTCCAGTTTCAGCGATTATTCTACGCTTCCCCATTCTTTTGGCAAGCAATGCCTGACCAATTGTGTTGTTTATTTTATGAGCCCCTGTATGACACAGATCTTCACGCTTAAGATAAATTTTCGCTCCACCAAGATACTCACTTAATCTGCGCGCATAGTAAAGCGGAGTTGGACGACCTGCGTAATATCTCAAATAGTAATTAAGCTCCTTTTGAAAACCCTCATCATTTCTAAGTCTCAAATACCATCTCTCAAGCTCTTCAACAGCTGGAATTAATGTCTCCGGCACAAATTTACCGCCGTAAATCCCAAAGTAACCTCTCGGGTCAGGAAGTTGTGATTTCATAATTTAACACTCTTTGCGTTTTCAATAAAAGATTTGACCTTCTCAAAACTTTTCTTCCCGGGATATTCCTCAACACCCGAGGAAACATCAACACCGTAAGGTTTAACTTTTAAAATCGCCTCCCTAACATTATCAGCATCTAATCCACCAGATAAAATAATTTTCCACTGATCGCTTAATCCAGCAACCATATCCCAGTTAAATGTTTTCCCAGTGCCACCATATTCCCCGTTTAAAAATGAGTCAAGATGGACAAAATCAACAGCGAAATTTTTTAAAATATCACTTGAAAAATTTTCACTGACCTTAAAAGACTTCATAACCGGGATAATTTCT
>NZ_CZVH01000026.1:0-20121 GCF_001458555.1 Candidatus Kryptobacter tengchongensis
CGAAATATGGAGAGCGATAAGTCAGGATAAAATTAACCCGAATGAGGAAATAGTTGTCAAGGGCGTTGAGGGATTAACATTGAAAGTGGAAAAGGTAGATAAAAAGTGAGAAAATAAAAAATCAAAAAATCCGGAGGCAGGCCATGACAATATCACTTTTAACAGTAGTTATAGTTTTCTTAATAATCGTACTTTCAAGTGCTATAAGAATTCTAGACTTGGTAGATTGATAGGGGCGAAGGGTCCAGGACTTATATTTTTGATTCCGATAGTTGATAGGATGGTAAAGGTGAGTTTGAGAACTGTTGTCCTTGATGTCCCACCTCAAGATGTTATAACAAGGGATAATGTTTCAATAAAAGTTAATGCTGTAGTTTATTTCAGGGTTGTTGATCCAGAGAAAGCGATAGTTGAAGTTGAAGACTACCTTTATGCGACATCTCAGCTTTCTCAGACGACTTTGAGAAGTGTCCTTGGTCAGAGTGAACTTGATGAAATTCTTTCAGAGAGAGAAAAAATAAATCAAAACCTTCAGCAAATAATTGATGCTCATACCGATCCTTGGGGCATCAAGGTTTCAATGGTTGAGATAAAACATGTTGATCTTCCTGAGGAAATGAAGAGAGCAATGGCAAGGCAAGCAGAAGCAGAGAGGGAAAGGAGAGCAAAGGTAATTCACGCTGAGGGTGAATATCAAGCAGCTCAACGCCTTGCCGAAGCAGCTCAAATCATAGGACAATATCCAACGGCAATCCAACTCAGATTTTTACAAACATTAACCGAAGTAGCTTCTGAAAAGAACTCAACAACAATTTTTCCGATCCCGATTGAGCTTATAAGACCATTTATTGAAACTGGTGATAAAAAGAAATAGGGAGGATTTATTTGAAGCTTCTTGTTGTGGGCTCTGTAGCACTTGACACAATTGAAACGCCGTTTGACAAAGTAGTAGATGCGCCTGGAGGTTCAGCTCTTTACATTTCAATTTCGGCAAGTTATTTTACTAAATCAATCGGGCTTGTTGGAATTATCGGTGATGATTTCCCAAGTGATGTAATTGATGATTTGAAGGGAAGGGGTGTGAATCTGAAAGGATTGAAAATTATAAATGGTGGTAAAACATTTAGATGGGCTGGGAAATATCATTATGATATGAACACAAGGGAAACCATCTATACTCATTTGAACGTATTTGCTGATTTTAAGCCTGTCATACCCGATGAGTTTAAGTCAAGTGAGTATGTATGTCTTGGTAATATTGATCCGACCCTTCAGATGAGTGTTCTTGATCAGGTTGATAACCCAAAGCTTGTAATTGCTGATACAATGAATTTTTGGATTGAGAGAAAATACGATGAGTTGCTTGAGACATTGAAGCGAGTAAATGTTTTAATTGTTAATGATGCTGAAGCCAGACAAATTGCAAGGGAGCCGAATCTAATAAAGGCTGGCAAAAAAATTTTGAAACTTGGTCCCGAAGTTGTGATAATTAAAAAGGGTGAGCATGGGGCAGTTTTGATGATTGATAGCGTGATTTTTTCTGCTCCTGCTTATCCGATAGAGTCAATCCAGGATCCAACAGGTGCTGGGGATACATTTGCGGGTGGTTTTGCTGGCTGGATTGCAAAAACAGATGATATTTCGGAGAAAAATTTGAGAAAAGCAGTAATTTATGGAAGCGCAATCGCTTCTTTTTGTGTTGAGGGCTTCGGGATAAATAGAATTAGGAATTTGTCATGGAAGGAGATTCAGGAGAGATTTGAGGCTTTTCGGGAAATAACAAAGTTTGAAGTGGATTAGATGAAAAGGAGAAAGAATTTCCTCCAATTAAAATGTTAATTAGCCATCTCTTTTTCAGCCGATGTTCTCTTGGTTTCATATCCAGTTAAGATGTTTGAGGTAAATTTTTCCTTCATTTTTATTAAATTTAACTGCACTTTGTATAACAAAATTGAAAGTGATGGTGAAAAAATCTTTTTTAGTTCTCTGTGTCTTATGTTTTTTGAACCTTAATTTAAGGGCACTCCAATCCGAGGTTAAAAAATTCCTTTTCAATGGTAATCCAACCCTTATAGGGCTTGATGCTGGAATGTTTCAAGATACCGAGACAAGATTTAAGGTTGACCTGTCTGGGAAATGGCTTGCAAAGATTGATGGAGAGAAAAAGTGGTTTGAGGTGTTAATTCCATCAGCTTATGATTTCACTGGTAAGGTGACATTTAGAAAAAGCTTCAACCTTCCGGATACGCTTATTCGGAATAAAACTCTATTTCTTGTCGCTTACGGGATAAATTATGAGTGTAAAGTTTTTGTCAATGGTCAGTTTCTTACGAGGCACATCGGTGGTTATACATCTTTTGTTGTTAGAATTCCAGATAGAATATTGAACACAGGCGAAAACATTTTGGAAATTCAGGTAAGTAATGAGCTTAATTCAAAAACGACCATTCCCCTACGGCATCAGGTCTGGGCGTGGAGAAATTACGGTGGAATTTATAGGGATATTTACATCCTTGTAGCTCCAAAGGTTTGGATTGACGATGCACGGGTTGTGTATTCGTTTAGTTCTAATTTTTCAATTTTAAACGGCGAAGTTGAGGCTTATCTTTCCTCGGGTGAAATTTCAAAACTTTTCAACGATAAAAATTTTGATGTAAAACTTCAAATTTTTGAAAAAACTGGCGAAGTATTTATAACAGAGACAAAGCCTTTGACATTTTTTGTGGATGATTTAAGAAGTTTAAAGATCAAAATTCCATTTACTATCTATAATCCAAATCTCTGGTCACCAGAGACACCTTCGCTTTACATTTTAAAACTTTTGGTTACAAACCTTGGCAGGGTTGTGGATGAGTTTATCATCGTCACAGGTTTTAGGGATATAAAAATTGGGAATGGAGATATTTATCTGAATGGGAGAAGGGTTGTTTTGAAGGGGATCTCAAGGCATGAAGATCACCCGAGATTTGGGAACGCTTTAAGTTATGAGGAGATGGAAAGGGATATAATTTTAATAAAGAGCATGGGAGCAAATGCTGTTAGGCTTGGACATTATCCAGCGCATCCATATATTTTGAATTTGTGCGATAGATATGGGCTCTTTGTTCTTGAAGAGATCCCAGTGTGGAATGTTCCTGTGGATATTTTAACAACGGAAAGATATATTTCACTTGCAAAGGATTATGTTTCAGAGATGATCACCAGGGATAAGAATCATCCAAGCGTTCTGGCATGGGGCATTGGGAACGAGTTTGATTCTGCAGATGAAGAAGCAAGGAAGTATGTCAAGGAATTGGTTAAATTTGTTAAGTCAATTGACAATAGACCTGTTTATTACGCCTCAAGGATGATAAAAAATGATGTTTGTGTGGATCTTGTTGATCTTGCATGTGTCAATGTTTACATTGATGATTTTGAAAAATTTACGGAGAGCATAGAATACTGGAGAAGTAAATATCGTGATAAACCAGTTATAATAACCGAGTATGGGAAAGCGGTTCAAATTGGAAACAGAAATGGTTATTCAGATCCTTTTTCGTATGAAAGTCAGGCAAAGTATATACTTGAGCGATACAGGTTGATTCAGGAGATGAATTATGATGGCTCTTTTGTTTGGGTTTTTGCCGATTGGAGGGGTGAAAGACCTGTTATGACGCTTCCAAATCAAGATTTATATCTTTACACAATGGGGGTTGTTTCGTATGATAGGGAAAAAAGACCAGCTTATGAGGTTCTGAAGGCGCTTTATACGGATGGAAAAGTCCCAACGCTTGCAATTGGTGATTATTCTGAAAGCATCCCTGCCATCTATACAGTTGCTGGTATAGTTCTTTTACTTTTTCTTTCCTATATCTACTACTCATATCGCTGGTTCAGGGAGAATTTTAACAGGGCAACTTTCAGACCTTATAATTTCTTTGCTGATGTAAGAGATCAATATATGATATCATTCGGGCAAACAAGTTTGCTTGCGTTAATAATTTCAACAACGCTTGGTGTTTTTATCGGTGGTGTTTTAAACAGGTTAAAGCAAAATGAGTTTCTTGATTATATCCTAACGCATTTGATCTTCATTGACTGGTTGAAGGTGAAGTTAATTTCAATGATATGGAATCCGGTTGCTTCTGTGTTATATTGTTCTCTTTTTTCATTTGTTTTGATTTTGCTTTTGACATTTGTCGTTCAAATTTTTTCAGCCTTCGTTCGTGTTAAGGTCTTTTTAAATGATTCTTATTCTATTGTCGTATGGTCTTTTCTGCCTGTTATATTTTTGATTCCGATTGACATAGTTTTATATAGGGTGATAGGGAATTTTGAGGCTGGGATTATGATAGTTTTGCTTGGTTTGATTATCATTTTGATTTCATTCGTGAGGTTGATAAAGGGAATATCAATAATTTATGAGGTGAGTCAATTGCGTGTTTCTCTTTTCTCGCTGGGTTTAATTCTGATCTTGTTAAGTGCTTTTTTGATTTTTTACGATTTCAAATTTTCATCGCTTGCATATTTGAAGTTTTTGTTAAATATTTTAAATAGTGTAAAATAAAAGTTACAGGGGTAGATGTATCTTTCACGACTTGAGATATTTGGTTTTAAGTCATTTGCTCATAGGGTTGAGTTAAAATTTAACGGCGGAATAACAGCAATAGTTGGTCCAAATGGTTGTGGCAAAACTAACATAGTTGATGCAATAAGATGGGTTCTCGGGGAGCAAAGAGCCAGCGTTTTAAGAAGCGATAAGATGGAAGATGTAATCTTCAATGGGACAAAAGAAAGAAAACCGCTTGGAATGGCTGAGGTTTCAATTACAATTGAGAATACGAAGGGGATTCTACCGATGGAATATTCAGAGGTCACCATAACGAGAAGAGTTTTTAGATCAGGGGAAAGTGAGTATTTTTTGAATAAGGTTCCGTGCAGGTTGAAAGATATAATTGACTTATTCGCTGATACTGGTATGGGGGCTAACGCTTACTCTGTAATTGAGCTGAAAATGATTGAATCGCTTTTGAGTGAAAAGGCAGAGGAGCGAAGAAAACTTTTTGAGGAGGCAGCTGGCGTAACAAAATATAAACAAAGGAAAAAAATAACTTTCAGAAAACTTGAGGATGTTAAAAATGATCTTTCAAGAGTAAATGATATAATTCGGGAGGTTCAAAAAAATGTCGCATCGCTTGAGAGACAAGCAAAAAAAGCCGAAAAATATAACCAAATCCTTGAGGAATTAAGAAGAAATGAAATTGAACTGTTTGAGAGAGAATATTCAGAACTTCACAGAACTTTGATATATCTTGAGGAGACATTGAACGCCGAAAGGAATAAAAAAATAAGCGCTGGGGACGAGCTCTCCCGTGGAGAACAGCTTCTTGAGGTGTTGAGAGGCGAGCTTAGAACAATTGAGGAGCAAATTGAAGAGATACATTCAAAAATTGAATCCGAAAGCAAGGAATTAAGCTTGACGGAGCAGGAAATTGTGCTTTTGAAGGAAAGAAAAAAGGTTTTTATAGAGAGAATTGAAAAAATATCAAATGAAAAACTTGAACTTCAACATCGGATTTATGGATTAAATCAAACAATTGAACAGAAAAAATTAACTTTTGAAGATATCTCAACCGAGAGGAAAGCTTTGCAGAGTGAATATATTGAGAAAAAGAAAGAACTTGATGGGATATCCAGAGAGCTTGACGAGAAAAGGGTCACCGTGAGGAATTTGAATGAAACATTGATTGAAAAGATGGATGAAATTTCACGGAAAAGAAGCGAGATTGAAAAAATCAAGGGAAAGATGGAGAATTTCAAGGGTAAGATGGATTTGTTAAGCGATGAGAGGAAATTGCATGAAAAAGATATAAATGAGGCTGATTTTGAATTAAGTGTTCTTTTTGAGAGGAAAGCCACGCTTTTGAATGAGCTTGTGAGCGCAGAGAGAATACTAAATGAAAAGGAAGCATTGAGGGAAAATCTAAGATCAGAAATTGAGGAGTTGCGAAGGAAATCTTTTGCAATTCAGAACGAGATTGGGAAAAAAGTTTCAAAAATTGATTTTCTGAAAGAGTTAATTGAAAAACATGTTGACTTATCCGAGGGGGCACAATTTCTTGTGCAGAGTTATAATCCAAATTTTAAAAGTGTTTCAGATATAATTGATGTTGAGCCTGATCTTTCGCTTGCGATTGAGTCCGCACTTGGGGAATCAGCAGGCTATCTGATCGTTGATACTGTTGAAGAAGCTGAGAAAGCAATTGATGTTTTAAAATCACAAAATAAGAGTAAGGTTACATTTATCTGCCTTGATAAAATTCCTGAGAATTATGCGTCAAATCTTCCCATCAATGGCGATGGGGTGATCGGTTGGGCGAATGAGCTTGTCCTGTGTGAGAAGAAGTTTAAGAAAATTGTTGATCTTTTGCTTGATGACTTTCTCGTTGTGAGAGATAAAAATTCGGCAATTGAAGCGTTGAAAAATTATGGGAATGTTAAATGTGTGACACTTGAAGGTGAAATTTATACAGATGAAGGCTTAATCAAAGGTGGGAGCACTAACGGGTCGTCCCAGAGCATCATTGGAAAGAGAAGACAGATTGAAATCCTTGAAAATGAAGTTTCAAGGCTCAAAGAGGAATTAAACCATGTTCAGAGTGAAATTGATAAGAAAATTCGTGAATTTGAGGAGATAAATTTAAAAGGGCTTGCTGATGTTGTGAGAAATGTCCAATTATCAATTTCCGAGGTTGAGAAGATGATAAATCAAGCTGAATATAGAAAAGCCAGAGCGGTTGAAAGAATTGGAGAGATTGACAAGGAAAGGGAAGAGATCAGCAACGAGATAAAAATGCTTACTGAAGTTCTTGCAAGTCTTGAGGGTGAGGTTTTGATGCTTGAAAAGGAGAAAGAGAAAATTGAGTATGAACTTTCAGTTGCGACATCTGAATTTGAAACACTTGAGAGAGAATGGAGCGAGAAAGCAGAGCATGTCTCTGAACTTAATATCAAACTTGTCTCGCTTGAAAATGATGAGAAAAACATTGATTTGGAGATAAAACGACTTGAGGATGAAGTTGTGAGGGTTTCAACGAAGATAAGTGAGTATGATGTTGAGATTGAAGAGAGCAAAATTCAAATTGAAGATATGGAGTTTGAAATTGGTGAGTTAAGCGAGAAGCGAAATATGCTTGAAGGTGAAGTTTCAATGCTTCATGAAAGGTTAAAGGAAATTCAAAGGCAACATAATGAAAAATTAGTTGAAATTCAAACGCTGGAGAGAAAAATAAAGGAAGAGAGAGCAAGGTATGAGGAATATGTCAGTGCGATGCATGATCTTGAGATAAAGATAAATGAAATAAGATTGAAGATGCAAAATTTGAAGGAGAGAGCATGGGAGGAATACCAGGTTGAGCTTGAATACAAGGAATTTGCAGATCATAACATTGGGGTTTTGAAAGAGGAAGTTGAGAATTTGAAAACGAAATTGAAACTCCTTGGTCCTGTGAATTTACTTGCATTTAACGATTATCAGGAAGAGAAGAAGCGACTTGAATTTTTGATATCACAGAGGGACGATTTACTTGAATCGGAGAAAACGCTTAAGGAAACCATTGACGAGATCAACGCAACAGCAGAAAAAAGATTTCTTGAGACATTTGAGAAGATAAGGGAAAATTTCAAGAGGACATTTGAGATACTTTTTGGACCAGACAGTGAAGCGGATTTGAAGCTTGTTCCTGATGAAAATGGAAATGTTGACCCGCTTGAATCAAAGATAGAGATAATGGCGAAGCCTAAAGGGAAGAGGTTACAATCAATTGATCTTTTATCAGCTGGTGAAAAAACATTGACGGCGATAGCACTTTTATTTGCGATTTACCTTGTTAAGCCAAGTCCGTTTTGTGTTCTTGATGAAGTTGACGCACCACTTGACGATGCAAACATTGACAGGTTTATAAACCTTTTGAAGGGTTTCTCAAAAGATACGCAGTTTATCATAGTCACACATAATAAGAAAACGATGGAGGCAGCTGATACGCTTTACGGAGTGACGATGGAAGAAGAAGGTGTTTCAAAAATTGTCTCGGTTAGGTTTAAGCAGGGAATTGAACAAGGTTAATAACTCAAACTATTTTAATGTGTGCATGAACATAAAAGTTTTTTGCGATTTTGACGGGACAATAACAAAAAATGATGTCGGGGACTTGTTTTTTGAGACATTTGGTGATAGGAATTATTATTCTTCGCTTGTTGTAAAGTGGCGTGACTATGAAATTTCTTCAAAGGAGATGTGGGAAAAAATCGCCGAAAAAGTTAAAGTTGATTATGTTGAAGCGGAAAAGTTGATACTTTCTCAGGAAATAGATATCTATTTTATTGATTTTGTAAAGTGGGCAAGGGAAAATGAAATTGAGGTTTTCATTTTGAGCGACGGTTTTGATTTTTATATAAAGCGAATCCTTGATAAGTATGGTCTTTTTGATGTTAAGTTTTTTTCAAACAAATTGTGGATTGAAGATGGGAGGGTAAAGGTTGATTTTCCATATCCAGATTCAATATGTCGCATTTGCGGGAATTGCAAGCGAAATCACATGCTAACACTTTCTGGTGATGATGATATAATTGTTTATATCGGGGATGGCTATTCAGATAGATGTCCAGCGGAGTATGCTGATGTAGTTTTTGGAAAGAAAGAACTTTTGAAGTATTGCAGGGCGAAAAACATCCCGGTTTATGAGTTTGAGACATTCAAGGATGTGATGGAACAGTTTGAAAGATTTTTAAGTGGTAGAAAAAGGCTACGGAAGAGATGGCAAGCGGAACTTAAACGAAGGGAAGTTTTTATGAGGGAATAATTCTAAAAATAAAAAATTCTTCAGAGTGAAATCGGACTTCAGACAGAAAATTTTTTCTTATAGGAGTTATACTCCGATTCCATTTTTAATTGTAATGGTTATTTTTGCAAGACCAACTGTGTTAAGTTTAATAGTTGGTTTCGTTCTGGCACTGGTTGGTGAGATTGTAAGAATTTGGGGTGTCGGATATGTTGGAGCTGAAACAAGGACGACAGGTCCAGTTGGGGGTAGCAGGCTTGTCACAAATGGACCTTACGCCTATGTTCGGAATCCGCTTTATATTGGGAATATGCTTATGTATCTTGGTTTTGGGGTTATGTCAATGGCTCTTTTCCCTTATTTTCAAATCGTTGGTTTGGTTTATTTTTTTATCCAGTATTATTTAATTGTGACGCTTGAGGAGGAATATTTGAGCAGGACATTTGCGGATGAGTATGTAAGATATTATAAAAGTGTCCCGAGGTTTATCCCGAAATTGAAGAAATATGAATTTGCTGGAAATTTGAGTTTTAATATCAAAGAAGCGTTGAGGTCAGAGCGAAGAACTTTACAAGCATTTTTTGGTGTCACAGTGTTAAACATAATTATTTTTCTTGTGAAAAATAATTTTTGAATGTGTTGTAAATTATGTCAAAGAGATTAATGGTAATAGCAGGTGAGGCTTCTGGGGATTTGCATGCTGGGAAAGTTGTTTGTGCGATAAAGAAAAATTTCCCAGAGGTTGAAATCTTCGGCGTGGGCGGGGAAAGGATGAAAAAATGCGGGGCGGAGATAATCTATAATATATCTGAAATTTCATTTATCGGTTTTGTTGATGTGGTGAAAAATTTTAAAAGGGTCATTGATTTTGAAAACCTATGCAAGCACGAACTGTTAAGTCGCAAGCCAGATGCAGTTTTACTCGTAGATTATCCTGGGTTTAATCTTAGATTTGCAAAATTTGCAAAAGAGAAAGGTTTCAAAGTTTTTTACTACATCGCTCCACAGGTCTGGGCATGGGGTAGGAGAAGAATTCAGATTTTGAAAAGTTATGTTGATGAACTTTTCGTTATTTTCAGGTTTGAGGAGGAATTTTTTAGAAAGTATGGTGTGAAAGCTAAATTCGTGGGTCATCCGTTGCTTGAGGATTTGAGGGGAGTTGAATCTGTAAGTGAGGGTGACTTTTTTGAAAAATATGGAATTGCAAAAAATAAAATTGTGTCTTTTTTCCCAGGAAGCAGAAGCCATGAGGTTAAGATGATGCTTAAGACGATGATTGAAGCAGGGGAGATGATAAGGAAAAAGTTTGATGTTGAAGTCGTCTTCAGCAGAGCAAGAACGATTAGTGAGTCTGAAATAAAAAATTTAATAGGTGAAGATTTTCGTAAATTTAAATTCGTTGAAAATTCACATGAGTTGTTAATGGTTTCATATGTTTCCGTTGTGAAAAGTGGGACAACATCTCTTGAGGCGGGAATTCTTGGGATACCGATGGTCGTGTGTTATAAAACTTCCCCTATAAATTATCTTTTAGGACGTTTGCTTGTCAAAACAGATGTGATTGAGAGTATTTCACTTCCAAACATAGTGCTTTGTAAGAAAGTGGTTCCAGAGTTAATCCAAAAGGATTTCACAAAAGATAAGATATTTGACGAGGTCAGCAGATATCTTGAGGATGAGAATTTATATAACAGCACTAAAGATGAACTTTTAAAAATCAGGCAGATTCTCACCTTTGAATCTGATGGTAAGAGCACATCTGAAATCGTCGCTGAAAAAATCGTTTTGAATTTATGATGATAAGTTTGTTTAAAATCTGGCGAGGCTTAAGATTTTTGCTAATTCCTTTTTCGTTTATCTATTGGGTTATAGTTGTGTTAAGAAATTTATTTTATGATAGAGGAATTCTTAAGGTTAAAAAGCTTCCACGACCAGTTATCTCGGTTGGGAACATTCTTGCTGGGGGGACAGGTAAAACTCCAATGGTTGAGTGGATAGGTAAGTATTTTTCTACGCTTGGGAAAAAGGTTGCGATTTTAAGCCGTGGCTATGGAAGAAGAACAAGGGGATTTGTCCTTGTAACAGATGGTGAGAAAATTTTTGCAAACGCGGACGAATGCGGAGATGAGCCGTTTCAAATGGCGTTAAAATCAGTTGAAGAAAAACTTGGATGGATTGTTGCAGTCTGTGAGGATAGATATATTGCGGGCATTAAACTTCTTGAAAATTTTGATGTTGATGTTTTTCTTCTTGATGATGGTTTTCAAAGGAGGGATTTACATAGGGATTTTGATATCGTGATCATCTCTGGTGAGGAAACAAATGAGTTTTTAATCCCAGCGGGTTTAAAGCGTGAGCCGTTGAGCTCATTAAAAAGAGCTAATGTGTTGTGTTTTCGGGATGAAATTGATGTGAAAAATTTCAATCGGTATCTTGGTGAAGATAAATTGCGGGTCAAATTTAGATATGAACTTCTTGAAATACGGAAATTTTTTGATTATATTTTAGACAAAAGTGAGTTTTCAAGTAAAAAAGCAGTGGCTTTTTCAGGCATCGGAAAACACATAAATTTTGTAAAATTATTGAAAGACAATAATTTTTGCGTTGTAAAGGATTTTGAATTTCCCGATCACTACAGATATACTTGGATGGATATTGAAGATATAGTCAATTTTCTTAATTCAACTGGAGCGGAATTTGCGATCACGACGGAAAAGGATTATGCGAGATTGTTTGAGATGAGAGAATTGAAAAATTTTCCTTTTTTTTATACGAGGATAGAAGTTAAGTTTCTGGAAGGGGAGAACGATTTAAAACAAAAGCTTTTGGAGCTGGTTTAGATGATAAAGGTGGGGGTTTCTTACTGTGATAGCAACCTTGAGAATTATATTAACTGGCTTAGGAGGGCATCTGTTGAAGTTGAGCCAGTGATTTTGTCTTATAAAGAACTTAACAGTGATGATCTTAAAAAATGTGATGCTCTTTTACTTACTGGAGGTGATGATGTTCATCCTGAGTTTTATGGAGAGTCGGAGAGGGAAGGTGATAGATACAACCGTGATAGGGACTGGTTTGAATTTAAACTTCTTGATATTGCCTTTTCAAAGGATTTGCCAATTTTGGGAATTTGCAGGGGATTGCAGTTGACGAATGTTTATTTGCGTGGGAGTTTGGTTTTTGATATTCAAACGGTTATAGGGACAAATCATCGCAAGGATGAAAATACTGGAGATGATAGGTTGCATAATATATTCGTTTTTGATGATTCAAAGCTTTTTAAAATTGTTGGAGAGAGGGAGGGGATCGTTAATAGCAGTCATCATCAATCAGCTGATAGGATTGGTGAGAATTTACGTATTAGTGCGAAGTGCGATGATGGGGTGATTGAAGGTCTTGAGTGGGTCGGTGATGATAGATTTGTTTTACTTGTTCAGTGGCATCCTGAAAGGATGAAAAATTTTGAGAGCGTTTTTTCAAGGAATTTGCTTGAGGCATTTATCAATTCAATTATTCAAAAATAAATTCTGGAGGTTGAGGTAATGGCGAAAAAATATGTTTATTTTTTCGGTGGTGGCAAAGCTGAAGGAGATGCTGATATGAAAAAGTTGCTTGGTGGGAAAGGTGCAAACCTTGCGGAGATGACGAACATAGGTTTGCCTGTGCCACCTGGATTCACGATCACAACCGAGGTTTGCAGTTATTATTACAAACATAATCAAACATATCCAAAGGGACTTGAAGAACAAGTTAGAAAGGCACTTGCTAAAGTTGAGAAACTTGTCGGAAGGAAGTTTGGTGATCCGAAAAATCCACTTCTCGTTTCGGTCAGGTCAGGTGCTCCTGTATCAATGCCCGGGATGATGGATACAATTTTAAATTTGGGTTTGAATGATGAAACGGTTAAGGGTTTAGTTGAACAAACTCAAAATGAAAGGTTTGCTTGGGATGCTTATAGAAGGTTTGTTCAGATGTATGGTGATGTTGTTCTCGGATTGAAACCAGAAACGAAGGAGGAAAGAGACCCATTTGAGGTTTTAATTGAAGAGAAGAAGAAAGCCAGAGGAGTTGAACATGATATTGAACTCACGGCTGAAGATTTGAAGGAGCTTGTTTACGAGTTTAAAGAATTGATAAGAAAAAAGAAAGGGGTTGATTTTCCTGATGATCCGTGGGAACAGCTCTGGGGTGCAATCGGGGCTGTTTTCAGATCATGGATGAATCCTAGAGCTGTTGCTTATAGAAAAATTTACAACATTCCCGATGACATGGGAACTGCTGTTAATGTTCAAACGATGGTCTTTGGAAATATGGGAAATGATTCTGGAACTGGTGTTGCGTTTACGAGAAATCCCGCAACAGGCGAAAATGAATTTTATGGTGAGTTTTTGATGAATGCTCAAGGTGAAGATGTTGTTGCGGGGATAAGGACTCCATTGCCGATATCAAAGCTGAAAGAAGTCATGCCACATGTTTATGAGCAACTTCTTGAGGTTAGAAAGATTCTTGAGAGCAGGTTGAAAGATATGCAGGACATTGAATTTACGATAGAGCGTGGGAAACTTTATATGTTACAAACGCGCGCTGGAAAAAGAACAGGATTTGCTGCCATAAGGATAGCGGTTGATATGGTTGAGGAGGGTTTAATAACTAAAGAAGAAGCCTTATTGAGGATAGAGCCGGATGCTTTAAATCATCTTTTGAGACCAATTTTTGACGCTGCTGAGAAGGAGAAAGCTATTAAAGATGGTCGCCTCCTTGCAAAGGGATTGCCTGCGGGTCCGGGTGCAGCAACTGGTAAAGTTGTATTTCATTCTGAAGATGCCGAAGAGTGGGCAAGGCGTGGGGAAAAGGTAATTTTAACAAGAATTGAAACTTCGCCGGATGATATAAAAGGGATGTATGTAGCTGAGGGGATACTGACCTCTCGTGGAGGAATGACATCCCATGCAGCACTTGTTGCACGGCAGATGGGTAAAGTTTGTGTGGTCGGCTGTGGTGCGCTTGATATTGACTATGTCAAAAAAGAAATAAGGGTTAACGGGCAGGTTATAAAAGAGGGAGATTATATCTCAATTGATGGATCAACGGGCGAAGTCATACTCGGAAAGATAACGACAAAGCCGAGTGAGGTTTTGCAGGTTTTGGTTGAAAAAACGCTTAATCCTGATGAAGCTCCTGTTTACAAGCAATTTGAGAAATTGATGAAATGGGCTGATGAAGTAAGGAAATTGAGAATAAGAACTAACGCTGACCTTCCAAAGCAAGCGGAGGTTGCCGTTGCATTTGGGGCTGAAGGAATTGGGTTAACCCGAACTGAGCACATGTTTTTTGAAGGTGATAGAATTATCTCAATGAGAAAAATGATCCTTGCTGATACGAAAGAAGAAAGAGAGGCAGCTTTAAATGAGCTTTTACCTTTGCAAAGACAGGATTTTTATGGAATCTTTAAAGTTATGGGTGATAGACCTGTGACGATAAGGACGCTTGATCCACCGTTGCATGAATTTTTACCGCACACGGATGAGGAGATAAAAGAGTTTTCTGAAAAAACGGGTATTCCTGAAGAAAAGATTCGTAGAAAGATTGCTGAACTTAAAGAATTTAATCCGATGCTTGGTTTTAGAGGTTGTCGTCTTGGAATTGTTTATCCAGAAATTACAGCAATGCAAACAAGAGCGATTATTGAAGCAGCGTGCGATGTTGCCAAGGAAGGTATAAAAGTTAAACCAGAGATAATGATACCACTTGTTGGGCATGTAAATGAGCTCAAGAATCAAGAGAAGATCGTCCGTGAAGTTGCCGAAAAAGTTATGGAAGAAAAAGGTATTAAGATTGAATATTCTGTTGGCACTATGATTGAAGTTCCAAGAGCAGCGATAACAGCAGATGAGATAGCAACTGTTGCGGAGTTTTTCTCGTTTGGCACAAATGATTTGACACAGATGGGAATGGGGCTTTCAAGGGATGATTATGAGAAATTCATTTACAAATATCTTGACCTTGGAATTTACGATAAAGACCCATTCCAAACGATTGATGTTAAAGGCGTTGGTGAGTTGATGAAAATTGGTGTTCAAAAGGGTCGTTCTGTGAGACCGAATTTGAAAGTTGGAATTTGTGGGGAGCATGGCGGTGATCCAGCAACGATTGAATTTTGCCATAAAATTGGGCTTGATTATGTGAGTTGTTCGCCATATCGTGTTCCAATTGCGCGACTTGCTGCTGCACGAGCTGCGTTAATTTATGATGGAGTTAAGAAAACTGTCTCTGTAAAGAAAACGAACAAAAAAGCTGTAAAAAAGGTTAAGTCAAAAGTAAAGGCAAAGGTTAAAGCGCGATGAATTCAAGGCGGGGGATTTTACTCCCCCGCTTTTTAAATTTAAAAAACAAGCATTTATAAAAGATTATGAAACTTTCAGATTTCAACTATCAACTTCCCAAAAATTTAATCGCGAAATATCCTGTTGAGCCAAGGGACAGTGCAAAGCTGCTCGTTGTTGACAGAAAAACGAAAACATTTGAAGATAAGATCTTTACTGATATAGTTGATTACCTTGAGGAAGGTGATTCGCTTGTTATTAACAAGACGAAAGTTTTCCCAGCAAGATTGATAGGGCGGAAGGAGAAAACAGGAGCGAAAATTGAAATACTTTTGCTCCGTGAGCTTAATCCCGAGGAACATCTCTGGGATGTTTTAGTTGAGCCAGCTCGCAAAGTTAGGATTGGGAACAAAATCTACTTTGGTGATAATAACGAGGTATATTGTGAGGTTATTGATAACACTACATCCCGTGGAAGGACTTTAAAATTTCATTATACGGGTGATTTCTTCAGTTTCATAGAAAGGCATGGGGAAGTTCCGCTCCCACCTTACATAAAAAGACAACCTGATGAGAGAGACAAGGAATGGTATCAAACTGTTTATGCTGAGGTTGTCGGTTCTGTTGCTGCTCCAACGGCGGGGTTGCATTTTACTACAAGGTTATTGAAAAGAATTGAGAAAAAAGGTGTTAAGATCGTCCCTATCGTTCTTCATATAGGCATCGGGACATTCAGGAAAGTTGAAGTTGAAGATTTGAGCAAACATAGAATGGATTCTGAATACTTTGAAATTTCCCCAGAGAGCGCTCGTATGATAAACGAGACAATTGATAAAAAGAAAAGCGTCGTTGCTGTTGGAACAAGCGTCGTGAGAGCGCTTGAGTCAAGTGTGACCGCAGATGGGCATGTAAAACCTTACAGGGGGTGGACGGATAAATTTATCTATCCACCGTATGATTTTAAAATAGTGAACAAACTTATAACCAATTTCCACATGCCTGAATCAACACCTCTTATTCTTGCTGCTGCGTTTGCAGGGCTTGATCTTTTAATGCAGGCGTATAAGCATGCGATCAAAAGTGGTTATAGATTTTTAAGCTATGGCGATGCAATGCTTATAATCTAAAACTAATCCCCCTTTGTTTTTTCCGCTATGCGAACCCTGATTTTCTTTGTCATAAATTTTTCACTTTTAATTATTTTTGCTCGTCTTCTTAGGAGAAAGAACCTGTTAAGTTATTTTGATTCTGGGCGATGGTGGATAACATGGTTTGCAGTTTCAATCATAACATTGATGGATGAACTTACATCAATCTATTATGCGCCGTTTGAAGCATATAGGTTCATTGGAATAAAAGCGATAATTTATATAGCTCTTACTTCTCTTTTCATCCGTTTTCTTTCAACCAGAATGGTTGAAATAGCCGAGATCCTTGAGGTGCACGGCATAAAAGGTGGCGGAGTTTATTCATTTTCATATCTTGTTCTCGGTCCAACTGTTTCTTTTATAGCGGTTGCATCAATTCTTGTGGTATATATTTTGACTGCTTCAATTTCAACTGTAAGTGCAGTTGAAAACGGTCTTGCGTTTATTTCAATGCCTTCACATGTTAAGTTCGTTCTTAAAATTCTTCTCGTCTGGTTCATAGCGGGGCTTAATATCTTGGGGATAAGGGAGAATGCAAAATTTACATTTGCAATTTTTATTTTTGCCTCTTTTGTGCTTTTGAATTTAATCACTGGTGGAATTTTAAATTTTGAACAATCCTCGGTGATAAGAGTTAAAGAGGCGTTTTCACTTTTTTTATCAGACATCAATGATAAATCAATTTTTAAATCTTACGCAAATCTCGTAACAGGGATAGGAAGTTGCATCCTTGCGTATTCTGGAATTGAGTCTGTTCTTCAGACGGCATCTCTTGTTAGAAGCTGGCATGATATAAGAAAAGCATATATTTTTCTTGCCCTCACAGTTGGGGTGGCGACACCGCTTATTGCTCTCTTCGCTCTTTCTTCAAACATTGATCTTGAAAAACATGAAACAGATTTGATCCCAGCATTTGCTGAAAGTGTAAATGGCTATTGGTTTGGAATAATTGTAAGTGCGCTTGCAAGCATAACCTTGATAATGGCTGTTAACACAGCAATGGTTGCATCCTCCGAATTGATAGAGAAAATATGCGAAAGATATAGCTTTCCGTGGCTGATGAAGTTGAATCGTCGTGGTTCACTTTATAGAATTCATGTTTTTAATGCAATTTTTTATTCACTCATACTTTTAATAACGAGTGGAAGTCAGGCAGTGCTTGCCGAGATGTATGCTATTGGGCTTGTGGCAAGTTTTTCAATTAACATTGGCTCTCTTGTGATTTATCGTTATCGCATGGGAACAAAGGAAATAACATATCATACATCAAGAACGGGTACCCTGATTCTTTTCATTATGACATTTAGCATTTTTATTTACATAGTTTTACATCGCATTTATGGGGCTTTGTTATGGTTATTTATGACGCTTTTCTTTTTGTTTGCTGGATTAAGAATTTCAAAGTTTAGAGCCCCAGAGATCCCAGTCAGACGAAGCACCGATAGCCCTATGGATGTGGTTTTTGCAATTGCAGATATTGATTCCGATGAAATCCATATCCATTTCAAAAGACCAAAGGAAAACATTGAAAATGTTGATGCTAATTCAATTTATGTGAGTTTTTATTCGCCACGACTTGATAGACCTGAAAAAGGTTTACCAAGGCATTTTTGGATTTCAATTCAACCGAAAATGAATTTGTTTGATATGATAGTTGGGTTGCTCAACACGATAAGATATGAAGTTCCATCCGAAAAGAAAATTCATATTCACTTTGGTTGGCCACTTTCATCTTGGATTGATAGATTATCAACCGGGATAATGGTTTATAACATCATAAATTTGCCTAAAAAGTTTCCGGAATTTATCTTTCATATTGATTACATCGCCGAAAACGAAAAGAACGGAGGAAGAGATTGAAGGTAACTGCAATAATTCCAGCTGGAGGATATGGAAGGAGAATGAACGCGGGTATACATAAACAGCTGATAGAGATATCTGGAAAGCCGATTTTAGTTCATACGCTTGAGAAATTTCAAAATTGTAATTGCGTTGATTCTATAATAATAGCAACAGCTCCGGAAATTTTGCTTGAAGTTGAGAATCTTGTTAAGAAATTTAACATAACGAAAGTTGTTGAGGTCACAATCGGTGGAAATGAAAGACAGGATTCTGTTTACAATGCTTTGCAAATGATGGTTTACCATCATACAGAGATAGTTGTTGTTCATGATGCGGTTAGACCTTTTATAACATGTGAAAAAATTTGTGAAGTTATTTCGGCTTGCAAGGAGACCGGAGCAGCTATCCTTGCGGTTCGCCCAAAGGAAACTGTTAAGCTTGGTGGGGAGGACAGTTTTGTTGAAAGGACGCTTGATAGAAACTTGCTTTGGCTTGTGCAAACCCCACAGGCGTTTTATTATACAGTTTTACAACAGGCGTATAAAAAAGCTTATACTGATTCCTTTTATGGAACGGATGATTCATCTCTTGTTGAGCGAATTGGTGTCAAGGTCAAAATTGTTGAAGGGCTGTATGAAAATATAAAGATAACAACCCCGGAAGACATTGAATTTGCAAAAATGTTGCTTGAAGGGCGGTAAATTTTTTTAAATTTTAAAAAAGCGCCTGTAGCTCAATTGGACAGAGCAGCGGACTTCGGATCCGCGGGTTGGGGGTTCGAGTCCCTCCAGGCGCGCTAAAGAGAATTGCTTGATATTTCTCTTTATTGTGGTTGATTTTAAGGCATCTTGCGACCTCATTGTTGCCCGATCTGAAGGGGTTATTTGAACAATGATAAAAAAGAACTGTTCAGACAAACTTAAAAACAAATTTTCGTTAAAGTCATTCAATCTGTTTTTTAAATTTCCAAATCTTTTGAAATCAATTCTATATCCCCACCTGATGTAGAAGCTTTAATCGTTGTGCCAGAATTTGATTTTCCTATCCAGCCTTTGAGTTCAGAGTGTGACTTTGTTTCAATTTTTATAGGGAAGTCAACTTTTATATCTCCGCCGGATGTTTTAAAATCAATGTAGGCGTTTAAATTTGAAGGCGCATAAATTTTTACATCTCCGCCGGAGGAGGACAATCTTGTTATTCCCGAAGCCAAGATAAATTCAACATTTATATCACCACCAGATGAAGAAGCTGAAACAGAACCAGTTAGTTTGTTTATTGTTATATCACCACCTGAGGATTTTGTTTCAAGTTCTCCCTGATATTCACTAACGATTATATCCCCTCCAGCTGTTTTTATTTCCCCGGAGCCTGCACAATTTCTAAGGCGTATATCCCCGCCTGCCGATGAAGCATAAGTCCTTCCCCTCAAATCCTTTGCATGGATGTCGCCACCTGCAGATGAAAGATCAAAGTTATTTGACTTAAAGTTTTCAATCTTGATATCTCCGCCTGTGCTTTTCACAGTGAGATCGGATAAACTATCGGGTGCATTTACCACAAGCTGAGCCATTTCAACCCATTTTCTACCAAAAAGAAACAACTCGGAAAAATCAAACCAAGGAATTTTTTTCTTCCGTTTTATCTTGATAGTTAAGCTGTTTTCTCCTTCCTCAAATGAGATGTTGAGTTCTTTTAATCTTTCTTGTGAACCCCTTACATAAAAGTTGAGGTTGATTTCATTTTTGCACGGTTAGAAAAATAAAATTTTGAGATCACAATGAAACCCAAATTTTTAATTTTTATAATTACAGGTTTCATATTTGCTGGCGGTCTGCTTCTATGCTCAAACATAAAGACAAAAGAAATCACGCCTCAAAATAGCTTGCAAACAGCTGACGAATTAAAATTTTCAAAATCCTTCAAGGCAAACCCCGGATATAAGCTTTACATTGAATCAGATGTTTCAGATGTCATAATTCAATCGCATAGTTC
>NZ_CZVH01000027.1:0-19933 GCF_001458555.1 Candidatus Kryptobacter tengchongensis
AAGCCGCCGTTCCATTTGGCTGAATGGAGGGAAGGAAAGGTAAGAGTTCTTGGAAAAGAAGTTGAAGTTTCAAAATCAATAGCAAAACAATTTAAGCTGAAAAATGAACTTGCGCTTCACGGGTATAATCATTATTCGCTTTTAATTGATGAATGGGGAGAGATTGAAAATATGAAGAAAGCGTTAAAGTTTGTGCAAAGAAAGTGGATAGAGGAAGGGCTCGGGGATTTGCCGACAACATATATACCTCCGACTAACTGGATTGATTCAATAGGGGTTCAAGCGATAGTTCAGACTTTTCCGTCAATAAAGGTTATAGCGGGGTTATATTCTGGTTTTTTTGATGTTGGACAGTATAGGGAATTTGGTCCCGAACCGTGGAATGAAAAACTTTACTGTATCCCAAGGGTTTCAGCTGGATTTTTAATTGATGATTATATGAAAATGTTAATTCTAAGTGAAATGGCAATGCTTGGCGTTTGGACCCACTTCGTTCATCCCGATGATATAATTTACACCCCTGATGAGGTTGAAAACCCAGAGCTTGTTAGAAATTGGTTCTATCTCCCGTGGCGTGGGAGAAACAACGAAGGACTTTATTTTAAATTTAAAAATTGGGTAAAAGATTTTGTTGAAAGTTACCCATTCATAAGGTTCATGACATGCAGAGAGGCATATGAGGAGATGAAAAGATTTGACAATTTGAAGATCAAATGTGAATTTGGTGATAATGAAATCAAAATAAATACGAACCAGAAAAATGTTTTTCTCAATGTTCAAATTGATACAAAGTATAAAAACCTTGAGGTCATTAACGCTGAAATCGTTTGCTCATCTCAAGGCATTTTCACGAATACAGTGGTTCTTAAAACAACGGATGAATCAGTTATTTTAAAGTTGGACTAAAATTAGCAAAAACAAAAATACACAAGGAATGAAGGCGTTTTTTTACAGCTTTAAAAGCATAGTTTTTCATCTTCGTTTTAACATCTCAATTGCACTTTTACCTGTTTTTCTGTGGGGATATGCGCTTACAGAGGCGGATATAAGTAGAAATTTTATCAATGGAATTATCATTTTGCATCTTTTGATTTATCCTGCAAGTAATGGAATTTATTCGTATTTTGACGAAAGGAAGGGTGTGATTTATGGGTTTAAAGGTGTAAAACCAGCATCGGTGTTTACGCTTGTGGCTTCAATTATTTTGCTTCTTGTTGGGATTTATTGGGCTTCAAAAGTTAACATTTCGTATTTCTCAATTGTTCTTGCTTTTGCAATTTTGTTTTTCCTTTTTTCGTTTCCATCAACTGGCATAAAGAAAAGACCATTTTATGCTATTTCATTTCTTGGTTTAACTTATGGTTTGCTTGGGTTTCTGGCTGGATGGGTTTGTGCATTTGATTTAAAAGGGTTGTTAAATCCATTTCATCTTGGTGGGGCTGTTTCTTCTGCAGGGTTTGTCGCAGGATTTTATACTCTTTCTCTCGTTTATAGAATCTCTGAAGATTCAATTCCAACAGGTGGCTTATTTGTGGAGAAACTTGGTTTGGTTGGTGTTTTCAGGTTTGTTAAAATAATCCTTCCAATTTCAGGTCTTATAGCGACAATCGTCATTGCTGGAAAATTCACGCTTTATGAACTAATTGGTATTATCATTTACTTTCTTATTGGTTTCCTTGTGGTTGAGAGATTTGAGAAAAATTTTCATCTTCAGAAGGAGTTTCAAAATTACAGGACGATAATGAACATAAATCTTACAAATTCAATAATTCTTTCTTCCTATCTATTTTTCAGAATTCTCGCGGTTAATTATTTGCTGATTGATTGAACTGCTGTGTTAACAACCAGAAGAAGTTCATCAAGGTCAAAAGGTTTTGTGATTATATAGTCGGCGCCTCTTCTTTTCGCTTCTTCTTCTGGGACATCAATTCCCCAGCCAGTTAATATGATTACAGGGATTTTGTCGTTTTTTTGTTTTGTTGCTTTTGAAATTTCCCATCCGTTTACATCGGGCAGGGCGAGGTCTGTAATAACGAGGTCAAATTTTTCTGCATCAATGTATTCAAGAGCTTTTTTACCATTTTCAGCTGGAAAGATTCTATAGCCGAGGTTTGAGAAAACATCTTTTAAAAGGTATAGCACAGATTCGTCGTCATCAACGATTAAAACACTCAATTTAAAAGCATTTTCTTTAAGTTCGCTCTTTTGAACGATCTCTGAAACTTTTTGTTTGCTTGCTGGCAGAACTATTGTAAATTTTGAACCTTTTCCAAGCTCACTTTCAACGAAGATTTCTCCATTGTGGCTTCTTATAATTTCATATGCTATTGAAAGACCAAGACCTGTCCCGTATTCTCCTTTTGTTGTGAAGAAGGGTTCAAAAATTCTTGCCATGGTTTCGGCATCCATACCAACACCTGTATCTGAGATATATATTGCAACTTTTTCACTGTTAACATTGTAAATTCCAATAGCCAATTTCCCACCAGCTGGCATTGCCTCAATTGCGTTTATGATTATATTTACAAGAGCTTCTCTTAATTCGGAGCTGTTTGTAATTGCCATTAATCTATCTTCTGGGAAATCTTTGGAGATTTCGTATTTTATTCCCTTTAATTCTGCTTCATCTTTCCATTTTGATTTTGTTATTTCAAGTGCATCTTCAATTATATTTGCGACATCAAGTGGAACGAGCGTCACATGGGTTCTCGGTTTTGAGAATTCACGAAGTCGTGATATTATTTTCCCAGCATCTTGCCCTGCTTTTTCAATGAATTCAAGATCTCTTAAAAGTGCTTCATCTGTTATCTTTGTTTTTAGAAGTTGAGCTCTGCCGAGGATTGCGCTTAGTAGATTGCTCAAGTTATGTGCAATTCCCCCCGCAAGTTGTCCAAGCGTTCTCATTTTTTCAGTAAGAATTAACTGTTGGTGGGCTTTTTTCAATTCCTCATACGCTTGGCGAAGGGATTTTTCCGATTCTTGAAGCTCTGTGAAATATCTTACTCTTTCAATTGCAACAGCAGATTGATTCGCTATATGTTCAAAGATGGGTATATATTCTTCAATTTCGCCTTTCCATTTTATCTGGGCTGTCATGATTCCGAAAATTTTACCTCGTGAGAGCATAGGTGCACTTAACAGGTATCCTTCCTCTTGTGCCTCTTCAATGAAGAGATTGAAAGGTGGGGGAATATCTTTACCTGAATACTTCACATATGTTATCTTTTTTTCGTAGATCAAACTTTCCCAAATTCGGTGCGATCTGACATTAAATCTATAATTTGGATATGAGATCATAACTTTTCTTCCGTGAATTGAATAAACATGGGCAAGCCCTTTTAGTTGTTCGGTCATCTCATCGTAAATATCAATGAAAAACCCATCAACAGGGATTAATTGAGTGATGTGATCATATATTGTTTTTGCAATTTCATCAATTGTCATTGCCGATGAAAGTTCGGAACTGAAACTATGAAGAATTTTAAATTCGGTTAGGCTTTTTTGAAGTTTTTCTTCTGTTAATTTTTTATCTGTTATATCGTGCATAACGCCTTGAATATATTTTAATGATCCCGTTTCGTCTCTTACCGTTGTCCAGTAGATGCTTACCCATCTTATAGTGCCGTCTTTTTTAATTATTCTAAATTCTGAAACCCTTGGCAGTTCCCCGGTCTTGAACGCTTGATAATTTGCCCTGAGAAGGCGCCAGTAATCAGATGGATGGACAAGTTTCCTTGCTTTGACTTGACCGCTGAGGAACTCGTCAACGGTATAACCAGTAATATGATAGCAAGATGGGGTTATATAGATGAAATTGTAATCTGAATCAACTGCGAACACGACATCGCTTAAGGCTTCAAGTATTGATTGACCGAAAGAAGTTAACTTTTCATTGCCCATAGCGTATGTAAATTTAATTTTTCAGTTTCAATTTACGAAATTATCGTAGAGTTATCAAGTTTTTGCAATCTTGACCCATAATTTTTGTCAATTTTTGTTTATTTGTGTAAATTTTTAAAAAATTGAAAAACAAACTGTTTGCGGTTAATGGGTAGTTTAATGGTAAGTATTTCGGGGGTTAGGGGAAGGGTTGGTGAGGGATTGAACCCTTTTGAAGTCGTAAAATTTGTTTCAGCCTTTGCTGAGTTTTGCGGTCGTGGGAAAATTATGCTTGGTCGTGATACGAGGATACATAGTTTATTGATATCTCAACTGGCTTCGGGGACGCTTCTTGCGATGGGATGCGATGTTATTGATGTGGGGATCTGTCCAACTCCAACGCTTCAACTTGCAGTTGAACATTCTGATGCGTCGGGCGGAATTATGATAACCGCAAGCCATAACCCAGCCGAATGGAACGGATTGAAGTTTATTTCAAGTGATGGGACTTTTTTAACGCCTGAACAACATAAAAAATTTGTTGAGCTGGTTGAAAACGGAAATTTTAACTTTGCAAAGTGGAATTTGACAGGGAACTATGTTCAGGATAGGTCTTTCCTTGATATGCATATTGAAAAAATTTTTAAAATTGACTTTGTTGATTTTGAAAGTATAAAAGCAAGAAAATTTAAGGTTGTTGTTGATTGCATTAATGGGGCTGGTTCGGAGATTGTCCCGAGGTTACTTGAAAAGTTTGGATGTGAGGTCATACGGTTAAATTGTGATGGTAATGGTAAATTCACTCATGAGCCTGAACCGTTGCCAGAAAATCTGACGGAGCTATGCGAAGTTGTCAAACAAGCGAAAGCTGATTTTGGAATTGCTGTTGATCCAGATGCAGATCGTCTTGTCCTTGTAACCGAGGAAGGAGAACCATTCGGTGAGGAATATACGATCGTCCAAGCTGTTAAAATTGTTCTTGAAAAAAGAAGTATGTTGAGCGATAAAAATGTTGTTGTTAATCTATCAACAACTAAAGCAGTTGATGAAGTAGCTAAAATTTACGATGCTAAAGTTTATAGAAGTCCCGTTGGAGAGATAAATGTTGTTAAAAAGATGAAGGAAGTCGGTGCGATAATTGGTGGCGAAGGTAGTGGTGGCGTTATCTTGCCGGAAGTCCATTACGGCAGGGATTCGCTTGTTGGGATAGCTCTTATATTGCAAAATCTTGTTGAGTTTGGCGGGAAAATTTCTGAGTTTAAAAAGACATTGCCAAAGTTTGAAATTTACAAGACGAAGGTCGGCATTGAAGGTATAAAACCGGATGAAATTCTTGAAAAGGTAATTGAAATTTATAAAGGTGCAGAAATTAACACTGATGATGGAATAAGGGTTGATTTCGGCGATAAATGGATTCATCTTCGCAAGTCAAATACGGAGCCAGTTTTGAGGGTGATAGCCGAGGCAAAGGATAGAGAAGAAGCTAAAGAACTTGTCCAAAATTTAATAGCAAAAATCGGCTTGAGATGAAGTTGAAAATCATTCTCATATTAAGTTTCTTTCTGAATGGTCTCTTTGAATTTAATCTTGCCGATGGGAAACCAAGGATGTTGTGGTTTGATGCGACTGCAAATTTTAAAAGGCTTGGAAGTTATGAGGGAATAGTTCGGGTTCTTGATAAATGCGTTGATGTTGGCGTAACAGACATAATTGTTGATGTTAAACCGATCTCTGGCGAGGTTCTTTATGATAGCAAATATGCCCCAAAGATGAGAACATGGGATGATTACACAAGACCTGACACATTTGACTTTGTAAATACTCTGATAAATGAAGCAAGGAAGAGAGGGTTGAAAATTCACATTGCTTTGAATGTATTCTGTGAGGGGCATAACTACTATGATAGAGGGGTTGTTTATTGGAAGCATCCTGAATGGGCGACGATTGTTTATACGAAAGATGGCTTTATACCGATAACACAGCAAAAACATAAATATTCGGCGATGGTAAATCCAGCATTGGAGCAAGTTCGGGAATATGAATTGAATATAATTCAGGAGGTTGTTAAAAATTTTGATGTTGATGGGATAGTTCTTGACAGGGTCAGGTATGATGGGATTTATGCTGATTTTAGCGATTCTTCAAGAGAAAAATTTGAAATGTGGTTGGGTAAAAAGATTAAATTTCCAGATGATATTTTCAGAATTGAAGGGGATAGTATAATCAAGGGCAGATATTTCAAAGAGTGGGTGAAGTGGAGAGCTTTTGTTATAAAAGATTTTTTCAAAAGAGCAAGGGAAATTGTTAAGAGGGCAAAGTCAAACATTTTATTTGGAGATTATGCCGGTTCGTGGTATCTGTCTTATTATGAGCTTGGAGTTAACTGGGCGAGCGAGAAATTTAAGCCAGAATTTGAATGGGCTACGGATGATTATAATGATACAGGGTATGCCGAGTTGCTTGATTTCCTTTGTTCGGGGCTTTACTTTTATGAGGTTACTAAAGATGAGGTTGAGGCGAAAGATAAGATTGATGCTTCAAGACTGACAGAACCTGGGATGAAGCCAACTAAACAGATCTGGTATTCTGTTGAGGGTTCGGCAGAGCTTGTCAAGAAGGTAACGATGGGGGTTGTGCCAGTTTATGGAAGTTTATATGTTGAGCAGTATAAGGGAGAGCCGGGAAGATTTAAAAAAGCGATTGAAGTCGCTCTTGATAAAACTGATGGAGTTATGATTTTTGATCTTGTTCATATTGAGAATAATCAATGGTGGGACATTTTAAAAGAGGTTTTTCAACAAAAAATTAAGGGCGAGGGGAATTGATACTTGCAAAGGTTACTGGAACAATTGTTGCAACGCAGAAAAATGAAAATTTGAAACCTTATAAAATTTTGATAATTCAGCCGATTGATCTAAAAGGGAATTTTATCGGAAGGGATATGCTTGCGCTTGATATGGTTGATGCGGGAATTGGGGACACCGTTATAGCTCTTCAAGAGGGAACTTCCGCAAGGCAAATTCTTGGCAGGGAAGATGTCCCAGTTCATACCCTTGTAGTTGCAGTTGTTGATGGAATTGAATTAATCAATGATGGGGAATGAACATTGATGTAAGACATATCTTACAATTGACCACAATCCCTGGAGTAGGTCCAGGAAGGATAAAGAACCTTGTTAATTATTTCAAGGAGACGGAGTTGATATTTAAGGCGTCAATTTCAGAGCTTGTGAAGGTTGAAGGTATAGACAAGGGACTTGCCAAGAGAATCATTGAGATGCGGAATCAGAATTTAAAATTTGCGGATGAACAGCTTTTAAAGGCTGAAAAGGTGAAGGCAAGGATTTTAACGCTATGGGATTCGGAATATCCAGATCTTTTGAGAAAAATTTATGATCCGCCGATTGTTTTATTTATCCGTGGGAATTTAGTTGAGCAAGACAGGTATTCAATTGCAATTGTTGGGACGAGAACCCCGACGAATTATGGCAAGATAATGTGCGAAAAATTTGCGATTGGGCTTTCAAAAATGAATTTAACGATTGTAAGTGGTTTCGCAAGAGGGATTGACACAATAGCCCATGTTTCAGCTTTGAAGTCGGGCGGGAGAACCATCGCTGTTCTTGGCTCCGGTGTTGATTATATTTATCCGCCTGAGAATAGAAAGATTGTTGACAGTGTTATATCTAACGGTGCGATAGTTTCAGAATTTCCAATGGGGGCGAAACCTGATGCAATGAATTTCCCCAAGAGGAACAGAATAATAAGCGGGATGTCAATCGGGGTTTTGATTGTTGAGACGAGCAGAACAGGTGGCGCAATGATAACAGCAGAGTTCGCAAATGATCAAAATCGGGATGTTTTTGCAATTCCGGGCAATGTAGATAATGTTAAAAGTCAAGGGACGAATTTTCTAATCAAGCATAACAGAGCAAAACTTGTTGAGGATGTTAATGATATCGTTGAGGAGATTCGCTCATTTATTCAACCGATTTTAAAATCGGAACCATCAAAGCCAAAGGTTGAGGTAAATGTTTTTGAAGCGAAAATTCTTGAGGTTTTATCCACATCTGAGCCGATGCATGTTGATAAAATTGCAGAACTTTCTGGATTATCCATAACCGATGCACTTGTTCATTTGCTATCGCTTGAATTTAAAGACCTTGTTCACCAACTTCCTGGGAAGTTATTTGTTAAAAAGTTTTAAAATAACATTGCCAAAGCAGGGTTTGGGGTTGTCCGATAACTCTCTTCTTTATCATTGCGAGCAATAGCGAAGCGATCTCATCTTTGTTTCTTACTTAAGATTGCTTCGGGAATTTATATCGCCTCGCAGTGACAGGATGAAGAATAGACTCACCCCCTAACCCTCTCTATAAATAAAGAGGGGGAATTAAAGTGGGTAAGTTAATCCCGACGTGATTACTTTGCGACTTCGTCGCTTCGCCACTCGCAATAATTCACCCCTTGTCCTCTCTCTACAACTTCATAGAGAAGAATTAAAGAGGTGAGTTAATAAATTGACTCACCCCCTGACCCCCTCTCTAAAATTTAGAGAGGGGGAATTATAAAGGGGGTGAGTTGAATTTGAGATTTACCTCTTGCACTAACGTGTCCGTTGAAATGATGATAAGCTTGTTAATAGGTTGACTCGCCTCTTAACTCATTCTCTATGAATAGAAGTAAAATGATTGACTCACCCTTTGACCCCTCTCTATAAATAGAGAAGTGAAATGATTGACTCACCCCCTAACCCCCTCTCTATAAATAGAGAGGGGGAATTGAAGGGGGTGAGTTGAAAATGACTCTTTGAAATTGCTTCTCACACTTATAACTCTCTTTATAGAAAGGGAAGTGAAGAAATTGACTCATCCCCCGACTCATTCTCTATAAATAGAGAAGGGGAAATTGACTCACCCCCTGACCCCCTCTCTAAATTTTAGAGAGGGGGAATTAAAGGGGGTGAGTTGAAAATGATTTTTTGAGATTGCTTCGCCACTCTGCTTCTCGCAATGACATTTATTCGGACAACTTCTTTGAGAGATTACAATTTTTGAGCTTTCCCTTCCTGTGAAATTATCTCACCAGCAGTGCAATCTTAATTTTAATCCTCTTCCAGGTTTAGCCCAGCCACGGAATCCCAATCCAAGTCCTGGGTAGCCAAGTTTATCTTTTAAAATTTTTCTTTGTTCTGGCGTCAGCACTTGCTGGATGTTCATCCAGTGATTTACTCTGTTTTTTGTCAGTTCCTTCATATAAGCAGAAATCTCATCAGCTTTTTTGTCAATCGCTGATTTGTCGGGCTTTTCAGCATAAAGCAATTCCTGAAGTTCAATCCTTGCCTTGTTCAATTTTCCGATTATGTCAGCTTGATTTTTTCTAAATTCAAAGAACAAGTTTTGAATCTTTGATTTTTGCTCATCTGTCAATTTTAGCTCATCATAAAGTTTTGTTATTCCCCTTTGCCAAATGTTATCATCTGGGGGGAATCCAAATCTTGGACCAAGCATTTGTGAGAATGATAACGAGGTAATTAGAAACAACGCAATCGCTGTGGATATTATTTTTGTCTTCATGGCTTTTTATCTTTTTTGTTTTGTTTTTCTGTCTTCACTAAATTAGATGTGATTGAAAGCACAAAGGTTTAATTTCTATCATGAAAATTTTTTATGCGAAATATATTTTGCCAATAACTTCAGAAATGGTTGAAGATGGGGCTATCGTAATTGATGGAAATAGAATAATTGATTTCGGGGCTCGGGAGGAAATTGACTCAAAATTTAAAGATGTTGAAAGAAAAATTAATCTAAAAAATGCACTGATCATGCCTGGTTTTGTGAATGCTCATACCCATCTTGAATTGTCAGGGGTAAAAATTAAAGAAGTTAGTGATTTCAAAGATTGGCTTTATCAAATCATCAAGCAAAGGAAAAGATTATTTAATGGCAGAGGTGTTGCAGGTAAGATAAAATTTATTAAAACTTTCGCAGAGAGAAAATGGAAAAGAACTGTGAAAAGGAGAATTGAGGAAATGATAAACTCGGGGACAATAGCAATCGGTGATGTCTCAAATACGGGGAAATTGATAACAATGCTTTTGAGAGTCCCAATGAAAATTCAAATTTTTATTGAGTTGATCTCGTTTATTGAGGAAAGAGGTGTGGAATTTTTCAATGTTTTGAAAGATCTTGTTCACAATGTTAATGAGGTTGTAAAAAAGCACAATTTACAGAGGGAATTCAAAATTTCCCTGTCTCCACATGCTCCATATTCAGTTTCTGAAACCTTATTCAAATTAATAAAAAATTTCAACGGGGATTCAAAAACAAGCGTTCACCTGGCTGAAGTAATTGATGAGGTTGAATTTATAAAAAATGGTTCTGGTTTCTTCCGCTCCTTTTTGATTGAAAGAGATGGATTTGATTATTCGTGGAAACCACCAGGGGTGTCCCCAGTTAAATATCTTGACCAGATTGGGTTTCTTGACAAAAATATACTTGCTGTTCACTGTGTGAATGTTGATGACGAAGATATTGAAATTTTGAGCAAAAGAAATGTAAGCATATGCACTTGCCCCAGAAGTAATTTCTTTTTAAAAGTTGGAAAAGCACCTGTGAGAAAGTTTCTTGACAACAACATAAATGTTTGCCTTGGAACTGATAGCATTGCAAGTAATCGGGATTTGAACATATTAAATGAGTTAAAATTTGCAAGGGAATTTTACAAAGATGTAAGTAATGAGGAATTGATAAAAATTGCAACTTTAAACGGGGCTAAAGCGCTTGGTTTTGATGATATTTGCGGTAGCATTGAGAGAGGAAAAGACGCTGACCTGATCTATTTTATCATCCCGAATGATTTAAAGAAAAATGAAATCTATGACTTCATCTTTGAGTCAAGCGTATGTGGTAGATTAGGATAGTAAAGATGAAAGCAGTGGAACAAGATGTCGTTCAAAGATAAATTTGCAAGGGCATTGGCTTTTATAAGTTTAACTTGACAGAATTTTATATTTTTTTTAATTTTTTAAAAAATCCTCCTGAAATTATGCAGAGAGAGAGAGAGAGAGAAAAAATGCAAAAACAATTCAACATAATTTTATCCATTGCTGTTGTTTTTCTTTTAATTGTTATAGCTGGTGTTGCGTTTTATTTTAACAGCAGAGTTGAGGGGGAAATAGTTTCAATTCTGGGGAAATCGCAAGTCCAAATTGCTCGGCAAGTTTCTGGCGCACTTAAAGAATATATCCAGGCGAGGGAAAACGGTTTAAAAGTTTTATCTTCTTTTGAGTCCATTAGGAAAAGATTGCCAGGGAAAATGGAAGATGATGTTAATTCATATTTTGAATATGTAAAGATGTACTTTGTCAACGCTATATCTGTTCTTGACGAGCGAGGTGAGGTTGTTTATTCAACGATGAAACAAGCAATCGGGGAAAAATATGAGAGTTATGAATTCTGGAAAGAGTTAACGAAGATCCAAGGTGACAGTTTGGTTTATGTCCCAGTTGTTGTCTTTGATACATCTGGAAAGAATCTGTTTAAAAAGCCACTCTCTTTGATCCTCTTTCCAATTTACGATAAGGGAAAATTTCGTGGGGCAGTCGCATATACAATTGAGATTGACTCATTGATAAGCTCATTCTTAAAACTGACCGAGCCAGAGGTTAAACTTTACGATACATGGATTATAACTGGGGATAAAATTCTTGTTTTTCACTCTGCACATCCAGAGATGGTTCTAAGGATGTCTGAATTAGAAGACAGAAGTTGTCTTAAATGTCATATCCCGCAGGGTAGGGATGTTGGCGTTTTCAGTTACATTGATACAATGCTTGTAAAAGGGTCGGGAATTGTAAGATATAAACTAAAAGATTATCCTAAGAAATTCGCTGGGTTTTCACATTTCAAGATTTATGGGAATGATTTGATTTTTGTTGTAAGCTCACCTTATGAAAGGGTTCAAAAGATTGCGAGGGCAAATCTTAAGGTTATTTATTTTATTTCTGCGTTGATTGTAGCAGTGCTTTTAGTTTATGTATTTTTCTTTTTGAGAAATATGAGGGAGATGATTCGTGCGGAAGAGAGAGAAAGACAAAGGGAGGAGAGGGAAAGGATACAGCGACTTTACACTTTGCTTTTCCAAAATTCAAACGATGGCGTTTATATACTTGACCTTGAAAAAGGTAGATTTGTTGAGGTTAATAAAAAGTTTCAAGAAATGTTCGGCTATACAACTGAAGAATTGAAAAACACTGATTTTACGACCCTCGTTGCCCCTGAATCAAGGGCTTTAATTGAGGATAGAAGGCAAAAGATCACCCGTGGCGTTCCAGTTCCACAAAGATACACATTTACAGCGCTTTCAAAGGATGGGAGAAGAATTGAGGTTGAGACAAGTGTAAGTTATGTAAGGATAGGTGAAAAAATGTATGTTTTGGGGATTTATAGAGATATGAGCGAGATTTTAAGACAAAAGGAACTTTACCAAAGTTTGTTTGAGAACCTGCCAGTTGGAGTTGTAATCCATCAAGATGGTAAAATTGTCAAGTGCAATAAAAAAGCAGTTGAAATTGGTGGAGGAAAGGATGAAAGCGATATAATTGGAAAACCTGTACTTGATTTTGTTCATCCAGATCATAGGGAAACCGTGATTGCTCGTATAAGGGGGATATTAGAGCAAGGTAAGGAAGCCCCGCCAATTGAAGAAAAGTTTGTTCGCCTTGATGGAAGCGTAATAGATGTTGAGGTTAGAGGCTCAAGAATTATGTGGGAGGGGAAACCAGCAGTTCAAGTTGTGATTGAGGATGTAAGTGAAAGAAAGCGACTCCAGAGGGAATTGATGGAGAGATATTCCGAGGAACAGAAGCTAAAATTGAGATTGGAGACGATTTTAAAGAACATCTCGGATGGAATTTTATTTCAAAATGAGCGAGGCATAATTGAGTTTGTCAACGAGGAATTCTGTAGAATTACTGGTTTTAGTTCACCTGATGAGTTAGTTGGGAAAACATTTGAAGAGTTTCTTGAAAAATTTAAAGATTTGGTTCAAGATGAATCGGAGATAGAAAGAATAAAAAGTTGGGTTAGCGATAGGGAAGCTGTAAAGTATAGTGAGTTAAGGTTGAAAAATGGAATGATAATAAGTAGAATTGGTATCCCAGTTTTTGAGCGAAATGGGAGGTATATAGGTCGCATAAGTATAGCAAGAGATATAACTGAGATGAAGAGGAACGAGGAACGAATGCTTGAGCTTCAAAAATTTGAGGTTCTTGGTCAGCTTGCAAGTGGAATTGCGCATGATTTTAACAATGTTCTTGGGATTATAAGCGGGATGCTTGAAATTATTAAGATTAAGACAGTTGATAAAAATATCTTGAGTTATCTTGATTCTGCACTTTCCGCAGTTCAAAGAGGTGGAGAGGTTGCAAAAAGGCTTTTGCAGTTCTCAAGGAAAAAAGTTGAGGAATACAAGCCGATATCAATCCAAAATCTTGTTTTTGATTGTGTGAAGATTCTTGAGCATACTCTCCCAAAAAATGTAGAGATAGGTGTAAATATTGAAAAAGACTTTATTATTCTGGGGTCTTATGGTGATTTACAGCAGGTAATTTTGAATTTGGCTTTAAATGCGAGTGATGCAATGCCAACTGGTGGTAAGTTAACGATTTCGGTTTCTTCAGTTGATAAAAACTTTGTTGAGAAAAAATTTGGGAGGGCTGTTTCTGATGTTTATGTTTTAATTGCTGTTTCGGATACTGGCGTTGGGATAAGTGATGAGTTAAAGGATAAAATTTTTGAGCCGTTTTTCACGACGAAAGAGCCTGGCAAGGGAACGGGTCTTGGGCTTGCGATTGTAAAAAATATAGTTACAATTCATGGCGGTTTTGTTGATTTTGAAAGCACGGTCAGGAAAGGGACAACTTTTTTCGTTTATCTTCCGGTTCATTTTGAAGAGGAAAAGGAATTAAGAATAAATCGGGGAGAGGAGAAAATGCAAAAAATTGGACAGGGTTATAAAGTGCTTGTAATTGAAGATGAGGAAAGTTTGAGAGTAATCATGAGAGATTATCTTGAGATACTTGGATTTAGCGTGATTGAGGCGGAGGATGGCGAAAGCGGGATTCAGAAATTCGTTGAAAACCCAGATGTTAAAATTGTTTTTGTTGATTATGGTTTGCCAAAGATAATGGGGGATGAGGTTATAAGAAGGATAAGTTCAATTTCGGGGGATGTTAAATTCGTTCTTGTCACTGGTTTTGTTGATATAAGTGATAAAGTTAAAGAATCTCTGCCATTCGGAGTGAAATTTATAAAGAAGCCATATAACCTCGCTCAAGTTGAGGAAATTGTGAAGGGGATTTTGGGTATTTGAGTTTGTCTCGCTATTTGTTCAAATTTTGGTGTGGGGAAGTTTAATTTGAATTTCAGTGATTTTGTTTTTACATTAATATAGAAAATCGTGTTAAGAAAACTTTCGTGGTAAACATGCGTTGTGGCACAGGAAATAAAGTGTTGTTCTTTACAAGGGGGCAATTATTTCGGGTAAAGCACATATTAAACAAATTAAAAAGGAGGAATTAGCCATGTCACAGGCGCCAACAACACAACCAACCTATGTAAAGGGTCTGGAAAATGTCATAGCGAACCAGACTCAACTTTGCTTCATTGATGGTAAAAGGAGTAAACTTTTATATCTTGGTTACGATATTGCAGATCTTGCCGAACATTCTAATTTTGAGGAGGTTGCATTTCTTTTGTGGAATTATCGCCTTCCAAAGAAAAGTGAATATGATGAATTTGTGAAGGCGATTCGTGCTGAATATGATATTCCCGATCAGCTCATTACTGTTATGAAGCTTATGCCGAAGGATTCAGACCCGATGGATGTGTTAAGGACTTCTGTATCGTTTCTTGGTTTATTTGACCCCGAGAGAAATGACAATTCGCTTGAGGCTAACAGAAGGAAGGCACTTCGTCTCACTGCGAAGTTCCCAACAATAGTTGCAGCGTGGGAGCAGATAAGGAACGGTAAAGAACCTGTGAAACCAAATAAAGAATTTAACATTGCAACTAACTTCCTTTACATGCTAAAGGGTGAAAAGCCGGATGAACTCTATGCAAAAATTATGGATGTTGCTTTGATTCTGCATGCAGAGCATGAAATGAATGCATCAACATTTTCAGCCAGAGTTACAATTTCTACATTGACGGATATGTATTCAGCGGTTACATCAGCGATTGGGACATTGAAGGGACCTTTGCATGGCGGGGCTAATAGGGAAGTTATGAAGTATTTACTTGAAATTGGTGATCTTTCAAAGGTTGATGATTTTGTTAAGAGAGCGATTGAGGAGAAAAGGAAACTTGAAGGGTTTGGTCATAGGGTATATAAATCAATGGATCCGAGAGCTTTGATACTTAAGAAATATTCAAAGATGCTTGGCGAGAAGCTTGGCAATACGAAGTGGTATGAGATGTCCGCGAGGATTGAAGAACTCTGGGTTAAGGAATTTGGTGAGAAAGGCGTGTGGCCAAATGTTGATTTCTATTCTGCTTCTGTGTATTACTACATGGGAATTCCGCTTGATCTTTACACTCCAATTTTTGCTGTTAGCCGTATAACTGGGTGGACAGCGCATATTCTTGAACAGCTTGCCGACAACAGGATTTATAGACCAAGGGCTGAGTATGTCGGACCTATGGATCAGACTTATGTTCCGATTGATCAACGCTAATGGATAGTAAAGGGCGGGATTTTCATCCCGCCCTTTTTATTTTCTTCTTGAAAATTCCGCCAGCCTTTGACATACGATATCTTGGATCATATTTGCGGCAGATGTAGGGATGAGATAGTTATTTGTAATCATTACAAATGAAAGCATCTCATTATCTTTTGTCTTTATATATCCGGAAAGAGCCCTTGCGTACTGGACATAACCAGTTTTCGCTCGCACATTCCCCTGGGCTTTTGTCTTTCTCATTCTTGTCTCAAGTGTCCCATCAACTCCAGCTATTGGCAAGGATTCGTAAAAATATGAGAAGTATTCGTGCTTATACATGTAGTTTAAAAGTGTTAAAATTTGGAACGGTGTGACAAGGTTCAGTCTTGATAAACCGGAGCCGTCATAAATTGAAATTGCTTCAGGGGGGATTCCAAATTGGGAAAGTGTGGTTTTTATAACTTCAACCGATTTTTGAGTTGAGCCTTCACCACCGAAAATTTTACCAAGTGTTCTAAAGAGTTGTTCGGCATAAAAATTTTGACTTCGCTTGTTTATAACTTTTATGATTTCACTTAAGGGTGGGGACTCGTAGGAGGCAAGAATCGTCATGTTTTCATAATCTGGGTTCAAAAATGTGTCATCAATATCAACAGCGGAGCCGGTTATTTTTATTCCTTTTGATTCCAGAACCTCTTTAAAAACAGTTGCAGTGTAAAGCGTTGGGTTATGAATACTTATTGATTCTTTCTGTGGTTTTGATTTCAGGCTTATTTTTCCAAATACATTGATTATGTTAGTTCCCGGTGCTCTGAAGAAATCAATTTTGGTTGAGCTATCGGGATGAACAGTTATAACTTGATTTTTTATTTGAACATATTTTGTGTTCGGGTTGATTTTGATAATTGCGGGGTCGCCGATTTTTTTCCCGGGAAAAATTTCAAAATCAACGCAGTTATCGTTGAAAGACAAGGCGCTAATGTGTGCAGAGTACCAGTATGTTTCATCATCCCATGCCCATCCTGTCCCCATATATTGATCATCAAAATAATTATCATCCCCGACTATATCACCATTGATTTCTTTAATTCCCAATTTTAGCAAGCTATCAGCCCAATCTTTGAAAGTTTTTATCACATCTCCGTTGGTGAATCTACCTGAGATAGTTGGGTCTCCGCTTCCACGAATGAAAATGTTGCCATATAAAATTTCATCTTTAATTTTTCCATCGGTGTAAATATAGGTTTTGTATCTGAAGTCAGGTCCAAGTTTAATTAGTGCGACCGCAGTTGTAAATAGTTTCATATTTGAGGCTGGGATGAAGCTTTTGTGTTCATTTAATCTATAGAGATATTCGCCCGTTTCAAGTGATTGAATTATGACGCCCCAATATGCATTTGAAAAGCTCGGGTCTTTGAAAATTTCATCAAGTTCATATTTTAACTGGTTTAATTGGGTATCTTCATAATAAACTATTTCTCTTTCAACTTCTGGTTTTGCTTCGGTAATTTTCTGTGCAGATGCATACGAGTAAAAATAAATAAATAAAGGTAAAAGGATTAGCCTTTTGTTCATAGAGATTTGAAACATTTTGTTTTTGATTCACTCTGTCATTCAAGTCCAACGAGTTTTTTCAACTTTCTTATTTCCTTTTCTGTGAGATATCTCCATTCCCCTCTTTTCATCCCGCTAACAGTTATACCGCCGAAGCTTACCCTGTGCAATTTTCTAACTTTGTATCCGAGGCGTTCAAACATTCTTCTTATTTGTCTATATCTTCCCTCATGAATTGTTATGCCAAGCTCTTTTCTATCGCTATCTGGAAGGATGTAAATATCGCATGCTTCTGTTTTTCTGCCATCAAGCATTATACCTCGCTTTAATTTTTCAATGTCTTCCGGTTTTATTGGTTTATCTATCTCAACTTTATACGCTTTTTCAATTTTATATTTCGGGTGCATAAGGCGATAGGCGAGTTCCCCATCATTTGTGAGAAGAAGGACACCTGTTGTGTTTCTATCAAGTCGCCCAACCGGGAAAATTCTTTGTTTAACTTTTACAAGATCAAGGACTGTTCGTCTTCCTTTTTCGTCTTTTACTGTTGTTATGCAATCCTTTGGTTTGTTTAAAACGATATAAACAAGTTTTTCTTCAGGTTTTACAGGTTTTCCATCAACTGTGACTTTATCTTTTCGGGGGTCTATTTTTATGCCGAGTTGTGTTATGACCTCACCATTTACCGCAACTCTTCCTTGCTGGATTAGTTCATCGGCTTTTCTTCTTGATGCGATCCCGCACATCGCAAGGTATTTGTTAAGGCGAATAAGCTCGTCGGCTTTTTCAATTTTCTTCATTTTTTTCTCTTTCATTCTTGTTCACCTCGTCTTGTAGATTTAGTTTTTCGCTTTCCTCTTCTTTCATAATTTCTTCAATTTCCGATGGCTTTGGTAATTCCGATAAATCTTTCAAGCCAAAGTATTTTAAGAATTCTTTTGTTGTCCCATATAGAAGTGGTCTCCCGATGGTTTCAGCTCTTCCGACGATTGTTATCAATCTTTTTTCAAGTAGTGTTTTAATTATGTGGTCAACATTTACTCCACGGATTGCCTCAATTTCAGGTTTGCTTATTGGTTGTTTGTATGCGATTATAGCAAGGGTTTCAAGCGCTGGCTGTGAAAGTTTTTTCTTGCTTTTTTCTTTAAAAAGTTTCCCAATCCATTTCGCAAATTCAGGAAGGGTTGCAAATTGATATCCTTCTGCTATTTCTATAATTCTAAAGGCAGAGCCTCTTTCGGCATATTCTTGATTTAATTCGTCAATAAAATTTTTAATTTCTTCCTCCGTTATTTTGCTCGTTTCGCCATTTGATGAGAGTTTCTTATTTGGCTCGTTTACAATATCTTTAATCTGTTTCAAACTCAATGGGGTATCGGAGGCGAAAATTATCGCTTCAATGATTGATTTTATATTTCCCATCTATATGTGAGATTTGTTTTAGATTGCGTCAGCGTATCTTTCTTGAGGGTCAAAAGCCCTTTCTATGATAATCTCTCCGAATGTATCTTGCTGTGATAATTTTATTTTTCTCAATTTTGCAAGTTCAAGGATTGCAAGGAAAGCGACAATGATTTTTATTTTTTCAGCGTGGTCTGTGAGGATTTCATTGAACGAAAATCTATCGTGGAATTTTAGCCTGTTAAGTATGTTTTCTATTTCATCTTCAACTTTGTAAATCTGGCTCTCAACTTCATGAAATTCTTTTTCTTTTGCCTTTTCAAATACACTTTTAAATGCCATTAGCAAGTCAAACAGTGAGACATCTTTTAGGAAATCATAAAGTTCTTCATCGTCATGATAATCTTTTACATCATGTTTAAAGTACTGACGGTAGTAGATTTTTCCAGCCTCGTCTTCCATTTTTGAAAACTCGTTGGCAAGCTCCTTAAATTTTTTATATTCAAGGAGTCGTTTTACAAGTTCAGTTCTCGGGTCTTCCTCTTCTTCATCTTCTGTTTCTGGTTTTGGCAAAAGCATCTTTGCTTTTATCTGCATAAGTGTTGACGCCATAACGATAAACTCGCTTGCTATCTCAAGGTCAAGCATTTGCATAAGGTGGATGTATTCAAGGAAATCTTTGGTAATTTTTGAAATTGGGATATCATATATGTTAAGCTCATCCCTTTTGACGAAGAAAAGAAGGAGATCAAGGGGACCTTCAAAATATGGGAGTTTGATTTTATATTTCATTCTTATAAAATAAGTTAGTTTTCAGCCAAGTTTCATTGCTTCGTGGACATCTTGCATTGTTTTACGTGCGACTTCCCGAGCTCTTTCTTCGCCAGAGAGCAAAATTTGCTTAACTTCTTTGAGGTTTGATTCAAAATGGGCTCTTTTTTCATGTATCGGTTTTAAAAATTCAATTATTTTCTCAGCACATTTTGATTTACATTCAACACAGCCAAGTTGACCAGACTCGCAACCTTTTCTTATCTCTTGGACTTCATCGGGATTAAACTTTTTATGGTATGTGAAAACAAGGCAAATATCGGGTCTTCCAGGGTCACCTTTGTAAATTTTTTGCGGGTCTGTGAAGGCTTTTTTCATTTTTTTCTTTATCTCATCTGGTGGATCGGAGATTAGAATTGTATTTCCAAGTGATTTACTCATTCTTTTTCCATCAAGTCCAGGCAGTCTTGCGAATTCAGTTAAAAGTGGTTCTGGTTCGGGGAAAACGGGAGCATAAACTTGATTAAATCTTTTGGCGATATCTCGGGTTATTTCAAGATGTGGCAATTGGTCTTCTCCAACGGGAACAAGCTCACCTTTATAAAGT
>NZ_CZVH01000028.1:0-19337 GCF_001458555.1 Candidatus Kryptobacter tengchongensis
ACGGTCGTGCTAAAAACACAACAAATGACCCATTCTGGGAAGAAACCGTTGCACAATTTGTCAGAAGACGATTGGGGGAAGAATTTCTTGATTATACAATTAATCCCTTCGTCGCAGGCGTATATGCTGGTGACCCTGATAAACTCGGTGTTCGCTCTGCCTTCCCACGACTTTATGCACTTGAAGAAAAATATGGTGGTTTAATCATAGGAACAATAAAAGGCGCTAAAGAAAGAAAAAAGAGAGCTGAAAAATCAAAGGTTACAGCAAAAATGTTCTCATTTATCAACGGCATGGGAACTTTGCCAATTGGAATTGCAAATTATCTTGGTGATTTAGTTATAACAGGGGCAAGGGCTAAATCAATTAAAAAAGATGCATCTGGATATATTGTTGAATTTGAAAAAGATGGAAAAATTGAAAATATTCGTTCAGAGGTCGTTGTAATCTCAACGCCAGCTTATATCGCTGGGGAACTTATCAAAGGACTATCTGATAAACTTGAAGATGCGCTCAAACAGATTTATTATCCACCTGTTGCTGAAATTGTTTTCGGTTATAAAAAAGAACAACTCGGGATTGAACCAGATGGCTTCGGGTTCCTCATACCAGAAAAAAGAAAAAAGAAAAATTCTTGGCACTTTGTGGAATTCAACCATATTCCCGCAAAGAGCTCCCGAGGGATATGTTGAATTTACCACATTTGTTGGTGGCGCAAGGCAACCTGAACTTGCCCTTAAAAGCGACGATGAATTAATAAAAATTGTAAGCGATGAACTTAAAGACATAATGAAAATCAACGGTGAGCCTGAATTTGTGTGGATCTCAAAATGGGAAAAAGCAATACCACAGTATAATGTTGGACACTTGAAAATAATGGCTATGATAGATGAATTTGAGAATGAAAATTCCGGAATTTACCTATGTGCAAATTATCGTGGTGGAATTTCGGTTGGGGATTGCGTTATGAGCGCAGAAAAAATTGCAAACAAAATTTTGAACAAAAGATGATAAAAAATTTTAGTGAACTTATTGAAAAAGTAAAAGGAACATCAAGAACAATAGCAGTTGTATCCGCACATCAAGAAACAGCACTTCTGGCTGCGATTGAAGCAAAAAAACAGAAAATCGCCAATTCAATCTTAATAGGGGATTCAAAAAAAATAGCAGATTTCATTGACCAATTCGGTGAGGACCCAACAAGTTTTGAAATTATTGATGAGAAAGACCCTACAAAAGCAGTTGCCATCGGAACTTCATTTGTGAGAAATGGGGAAGCGCAGATAATTTTAAAGGGCAAGGTGGATACAACAACCTTGATGAAAGGCATTTTAAGTAAAGAGGCAGGACTGAGAACAGGAAAATTGTTGAGCGATGTTTTTGTTTTTGAATATCCAGAGAAAAATAGCGAATCAAAATTTGTTTTAATGTCGGATGGAGGCGTGGTCCTAAACCCAACACTTGAACAAAAAATAGAGATAATAAAAAATGCTGTTGAAGTCGCAAACAAACTCGGAATTGAAAACCCAAAAGTTGCCCTTCTATCTGCGACTGAACTTATAATTGAAGATCTAAAATCAACGACAGACGCTGTCAAAATAAAACAACTTAACACCGAAGGCAAAATAACCGGTTGTGTTATAGATGGTCCACTTGCACTTGACCTTGCAATTTCAGAAGAATCAGCATTTGAAAAGGGAATAAAATCAGAGGTTGCGGGAAAAGCTGATATTTTGATAGTTCCAAATATAGAAAGCGGGAATATACTTGGAAAAAGTTTAACTTACTTCGCACATTACAAAATTGGTCATGTCATCATTGGTGCAAAAGCTCCGATTTTGATCCCCTCAAGATCGGATAAAATGGAAGCGAAATTAAATTCAATTGCACTTGGAGTTTTGATGACCTTATAAAATTATGGGCGGGATAGAAACCCGCCCCTGAAGATCATCTTTATTTACTGCTCGGATTTATCAGATTTTGTTTCTGACTTTGTTTCGGAGTTTGACCTGTTTTTTGATGAATTTCCACGTTTATAATCGGTTATGTAGAAACCTGAACCTTTAAAAATTAATCCAATTCCACCACTTATTACCTTCCTTACGCTGCCTCCACATTTGGGGCAAATTTTGACCGGTTCATCATTTATGCTCTGAAATTCCTCAAAGATATAACCACAGTTATCACATTTGTACTCATAGGTTGGCATAGCCTTTTCCCTTCACCTCCTTTTGTTTTTGATTTGTTTTCTTTAACAACGAAGAACACAAAATAAAATTAAAAAACAAATTTCAAATTTTCAATCTCCCAACTTTTCAATTGCTCGTTTGAATCTCTCAATTCCCTTCATCAAATCCTCCATTGAGGCAGCGAATGAAATCCTTACGCATTCATCCATACCAAACGCATCTCCTGGGATTATAGCGAGTTTTTCTTCTTTTAAAAGAAACTCACAAAAATCATTTGAATTTTTTATAACCATGCCATTATAATTTTTACCATAGTAAGCAGAAACTTTCGGAAACACATAAAATGCCCCAGAAGGAACCAAGATCTCAATCCCTGGAATTTGCTTAAGTTCTGAACAGATAAAATCTCGCCTTATTTTGAACTCATTAACCATCCTTTTCACCGGTTCTTGTGTGCCTGTTAGTGCAGCAAGTGCTGCTTTTTGAGAAATTGAACTCGCATTTGAGGTCATTTGACCCTGAACCTTATTCGCAAGTTTAACTATTTCCTCGTTAGCCCCAAGATAGCCAATTCTCCATCCCGTCATAGCATATGCCTTTGAGACACCATTGACAGTTATAACGAGGTCTTTTAACTCTTTGATTGAAGCCATGCTGAAATGTTTACCCTCATAAAGTATTTTCTCATAGATCTCATCAGAAATCACAAAGATATTTTTCTCATACACAACCTCAGCAATTTTTTTTATCTCATCCTCGGTATAAACCGCTCCCGTTGGGTTTGAGGGTGAGTTGAAGATCAAAGCTTTGGTTTTTTTAGTTATTACCTCCCTAAGTTGCTCAGGTGTTATTTTAAAATTTGTTCTCAAGTCAGTTTTTAAAATAACTGGCTTAGCATCAACTACCGCAACCATTGCGGGATAACTCACCCAATACGGAGCTGGAATTATCACCTCATCGCCGGGGTTACATATCGCCTGCAAAGCGTTGAAAATTGAATGTTTTGCCCCATTTGATACAAGTATTTCACTTGGTTTATAATCAATGTTGTTATCGCGACGAAATTTTTCAATGATTGCATTTATTAATTCAGGTATTCCTTGATTTTGGGTGTATTTTGTAAAATTTTCCTTTATTGCTTGAATTGCCGCTTCTTTTATATGCTCGGGGGTTGGGAAATCAGGTTCCCCCGCACTTAAAGAAACGACATCAATCCCTTGTGCCTTCATATTTTTTGCAATCGCAGAAATGCGAAGGGTTTCAGACTCAGGCAGGTTAAGTATTTTTTCAGAAAGTCTTGGCATCATGTTCTCCTTCTCAAGTTTCGTTTCTGCTTGAATTTTTCCTTTAACATTTTTTCAACTATTTTTGGAACAAAATTGCTGACATCGCCACCAAAAGAAGCTATCTCACGAACTATCGTTGAGTTTAGGTAAGTGTATTTTTCGTGGGGAACGAGAAAAACAGTAGTTATATCACAAATTTTTCTGTTCATCAAAGCCATTTGAAATTCATATTCAAAATCCGAAACCGCACGTAGCCCCCTGATTATCGCAACAGCGTTTTTCATTTTTGCGTAATCTACCAGAAGACCGTCAAAACTATCCACTTCAACATTGTCAAATTTTTTAACAACTTCTTTGATCATTTTAATTCTTTCTTCAACGCTAAAGAGAGGAGTTTTTGCAACATTTTTGGCAACCGTTACGATAACCTTATCAAATAATCTGGATGCCCGCTCTATCACATCAATATGTCCATTAGTTATCGGGTCAAATGTTCCAGGGTAAATTGCAATTCTTTTCATAATGTTTCACTCCTTATATTTAAAAATTGTGAGTGCTGTTTTCCCAAATTCCCTCCTCGTATCAATTTCAAATGGAGTTGTCTCAGGGGTGAAAACAATCCTTGAATCATGCTCAAGCGAAAAATAACCGATCTCACTTAAAAGCTTTCTCTCCCAAATTTTATGAACAAGTTCATCAAGATACGAATACACATATGGCGGGTCAGCGAAAATGAGGTCAAATTTTTCAGTTGAATATTCAACAAAAATTAAAGCGTCATTATTCACCGTTAAAATTTTATCAGAACAACCCAATATCTGCGCGTTTTCTTTTATCACATCCAAAGCTCTCCGATAATTATCAACAAAGACAACTCTTTCAGCACCTCTGCTCAATGCTTCAAATCCAAGCGCACCCGTTCCAGCGAACAAATCAAGGACAACAAGATTTTCAAAATTAATCCTGCTTGAAAGAATGTTAAAAAGCGTTTCCTTCACCCTGTCTGAAGTTGGTCTTATATCATCTCCTTTTAAAATTTTCAACGAACGCCCCTTATATTTCCCGGTAATTATTCTGACCATAACATCCTGAAGGCAAGCCCTATATTTGGTGCAAAAATTGACGCAACCTCAGGCTTGACTTTCAAATCAAGAAATAACGGCGAATCAAACGGATTCAAAACTACAAATCTGCTTCCGAGCATCTCACTTATAAAATCAATCATATCTTTATCAACTACTTCACCATAAAAAACAAATTTCTCAAACCCAGCAGAGACATTGTCATTTACCAGCTTTATCACAAAATATCTCAAATCCGATTCATTGTTGACTAAATAATAAAAATACCTCTGAAACTCGTAATTCCTAAAAACGCTAACGTCAATCCTGCCCTTTTTTAATCCAGCAAGGATAAAATCCTTGTAAAAATACCTTGAACGCACAGAACTTATCCTTTCCCTTAAGCAATTTTCAGCAGAAAAGTGGTCAATATCAATTATCTGGATCTTCAAATTAAGTTTATCAGCTATTGCCCTTAAAAAGGAAATTATTTCCTTTCTTACAGCTACGATAAGCATTTTTTGCACTTTTCCGCTACCAAACTTATAACCTCTCAACGCAAAATTTTGCGCAGATTCATCTGGGAAATACTGTGAAATCTCCCAAAGCAAATGCTCATTTAAATCTTGCTCTGATAAATTTGCATCAATAGGGATGATATTTAAAAATACAAATTCGGTGTCAAGGCAAAATGAAAGCTTTGTAAATTTTTCGCTTATGTTTATGGATGAAGAAATAATGTGTGCTATTTTACCAGCTTCTTCAGAAGAAAACGAGCTAAGATTAAATTGATGACTTAAAGTTTTTTTTAAAACCAGCTTTTTTGAAAGTTCCTCGGTTTCAACTACATCAACCCGCTCCTTTCCCAATTTTACAGTTATGAATATCATTTATTCCCAAGATACTTTATTCACATCCTCCGGTTTTTCCTTTGAGCCGATCATTCCATGACCATACGGACACTCAACCCAGTAATATTTACCAAGCGAATCTGCACCAATTATGTAAGGTTGATTTAATTTTGGACAACGACGAAGTGAATCAGGATTGAATTTTTCTGTTGCTGTTGAAAAGAAAAGCGAATCAGGCAAATTTTTAACCTTTATAAATGTAATGAGTGAATCAATATTCCCAGTATACTTCCCATATTCATCAAAGTATCTAAGTTCCGCCTGTCGTATGTTTTTCATTCTGAACCTGCATACTTTCCTCAATTCTTCTTCCGCTCTGATCTTCATCGCAGGGTCGTAAATCGTATAAACTAAAACGCCGATCAGAACAATTATCAAAATCTCAAGTATGATTGAACCTTTTGCTTTTACCTGTGGCATTTATTTTCTCCCTTTGTTTTTAGTTTGTTGTTAAATAACTTTTTATCTTCTCAAACTTCTTCTGCCCTATCCCTTTGACATTCATTATATCCTCAATTCTTTTAAACTTCCCATAAATTTCTCTATGTTTAATTATCTGCTCAGCTGTCTTTTCACCGATCCCGGGAATTTTCATCAGGTCCTCTTTCGCAGCTGTGTTTATATTTACCTTAAATGGCACAAAACCAGAGTTTAAATTTGATGATTTTTCATCGGAAGCCTGAACCGTTGGGGATACGACTTTTTCAATCTCCGTTGATCTTTTTTCAAACTCTTTATCAAAAACAGAATAGTCAAATTTCCCAGATTTACCTCCGGAAACACTGCCATGTGTAATTTTTATGACGATTCCAAAAGCAAAAGCAAAAATTAAAAACCAAAAAACAACGCTCTCAGATTTTGTTAAACCAATTGCATCGTTTATTTTTTTAAAAAAACTCCTCAATTTCAAACCTTGTGTAAATTTTACTCTTCAAATTTAAAAAAATATCTCAACTTTATCAAGAATCTTCTCCCGGTCCCAAATACGACTAAAAGTTCGTTTTAATTCTCGTCCCAAATTTTTAAATTTATTCAGCCGAAAACAAAAAATGATCAAAATCTATGCTTAAACGAATCCTGCTTCTTGTCATCTTCGCACAATCACTTCTCCTTGCGCAATCAAAAGATTCTTTTATCTCAAAGCGAAAGCTCACTGCATTGACCTATTCAACATTTATCCCGGGCGCCGGGCAATTTTACCTTGGACACAAGCTCAAAGGGGCGGTTTTCACATTAACTGCCTTCAGCTCACTCGTTGTAACGATAGTTTCACAAAATAATCTCGTCGGTGGGAATGAGCGACTTGAAAATCTTGAAATTCAATATCAAAGCACAATGAACTGGGAAAAAGCAGAACAAATATGGCAGGAAATGCTTCAAGTTAAATCTGACATTGATAGGGACTATAAAAGAAGAAATTTATTTCTGGGGATAACCGCTGGGATTTGGGTGGCGAACATAATTGATGTCCTCTTTTTCACATCGGATAAGGGTTCTGGAGACATATTTGGTGAAAGTGCTTCATTTATTGGGATTGAAAGCAAAAATGGAAACTTTATGATATCAGCAAAATTTAAATTTTAAAGGACAACGCAAATGCGTGAAAAAATAGAAAAACTTTTGAATGACTATAAAAATGGAAAGATTGATGTAGATGAGTTCATAAATGAATTAAAATGGTTCCCATTTGAAGATATTAAATTTGCAAGGGTTGACCATCACAGGATGTTTAAACATAACTTCCCTGAGGTCATACTCTGCCAGTGGAAAACACCTGAACAGGTTAAGGGAATAGCAAAGAGAATACTTGAAAGATCTGATTTTCTTCTCGCAACAAGAGCAAACACGGAACACTTCAAAGCTGTTAAAAAGATTGCTAAAGATGCAAAATATAACGAACTTGCGAGAACTATAACTGTTGTTCGTGGTGAGATAAAGAAAGATGATAAAAAGGGGAAAATTTTAATCATAACTGCTGGAACTGCGGATCTCCCTGTCGCAGAGGAAGCAAGGGTTACAGCGGAAATACTTGGAAATGAAGTTGAACTTTTATATGATGTGGGTGTTGCGGGTCTTCACCGTTTGTTTTCAAATCTTGATAAGTTAAAGGACGCAAGTGTTATAATTGTCATTGCTGGTATGGAAGGAGCTTTGCCAAGTGTCATTGGCGGGCTTGTTGATGTCCCTGTGATCGCCGTCCCAACATCAGTCGGGTATGGCGCAAACTTCAATGGACTTGCACCTCTTTTGACAATGCTCAACTCATGTGCCCCTGGAATTGTTGTGGTCAATGTTGATAATGGTTTTGGTGCAGCTTTCGCCGCAACCCTTATGAATAGAAAATGAAAGCGAAATGAAAAAAATTTCAATTAAATATGGTAAAACTGAATTAGAAATTGAACTTCCTGATCATGCCACTATCTTAACACCACAGTATATCCCCGCAAAACGGGATGAAGCAGAAATTTTAAATGATGCCCTTGATAACCCTATTGATTCGCCAAAACTTGAAAACTTCACTCAACCTGGAGATAAAATTTTGATCATCGTCCCGAATAAAACAAGAAAAGCACGAGTTGATTTTGTCCTTAAATTTGTTTTGGAGAGAATTAAAAATGAAAAAATAAAAATCCTGTTTGCAAACGGCACACATTCAAAACAATCTGAAGCAGAAAAAAGAGAGATACTTGGGGATGAAATTTATAATAACTTTGAAATTTTTGAAAACGATGCACACGGCGATAACTTCATATACTATGGGAAAACAAGCAGAGGCACCGAAATTTTACTAAACAAACTTGTTTCTTCCTCTGATAAAATTCTGATCATCGGAGCGATAACCCATCACTATTTCGCTGGATTTGGTGGCGGAGCCAAAATGCTTATACCAGGCGTCTCATCATATAAAACCGCAATTCAAAATCACAAACTTACATTAACCCCAGATGGCGACATAAATCCTGATGCAACAAACCTTAAACTTGATGGAAACCCAATTTACGAGGATATAGTTGAGTCTTTTAAGATTTGCAACCTCAAAGCGTTTCATATTGGAGTTGTCCTTGATGAAAACGATAAAATTATTTCCGCTTTTTCAGGCGATGTAATCTCATCTCACAAAGCTGGAGCTGAATTTGTTAAGAAATTTTTCACTATACCTGTAAAGGGGAAGTTTGACGCGGTCATATCAAGTGCTGGGGGATTCCCAAAAGATGTAAACTTCATCCAATCACATAAAACAATCCATCACTCACATTATATCTTAAAGGAAGGAGGAACATTGTTTTGTTTCATTGAATGTAGAGATGGGATTGGTTCAAAAACCTTCCTTGACTGGTTTAAATTCAAAAATCCAGAGGAAATGAAAAGACAACTTCTCCAAAATTACTCAATGAACGGTCACACCGCCCTTTCGTTGCAAAATAAGTTAAAAATTGCTAATATAAGTGTGAAGTCCAAGTTAGATAGAGGATTAATTGAATTGATGGGATTGAAATCACTTGACGATGTTGACACTTTAAAAAAACTTAAGTGCTCAATTGCAGTGATAAAAAACGCTTCAATCTATTTGCCAATTTATACGGGAGGTCATAATGCAACACCTCTTTGAATCATTAAAGAAAAACAAATTATTCACAGGAATCGGGGAAGAACTGATAAACGAAGTTGCTCAAAATTCCATCATTGAAAATTTCAAACCTGGCGATATAATACTTCGCGAGGGTGAATACGGCGATAAAGTTTGCTTGATTATGAGAGGAAGGGTAAAAGTAGTAAAGCTTGCCGATTCAAAAGGTAAAATTTTGATGGAGCTTAGCGAGAGTGATTTCTTTGGTGAAATGTCCCTTATAGATCTTCGCCCACGCTCGGCAAGTGTTGTAGCCTTAACCGACTGTGAAGTCATATCTATACCTGCAAATTACTTTGACAAGCTCATCCATCTTCAACCCCAACTTATAATTAATATCGCAAAGACATTAAGCGAGAGATTGAGGACATCAAATGATAAAATTTTGAGAGATTTTCTTGAATACGAAAAAGAGGTAACGGAACAGATAAACAAACTGAACTATTTAATTGATATAACGAAACGAGTTAATTCAACCATAAACCTTGATGAACTTTTAAAAATAATCCTTGAGATCGCCATTGAAATTACGAATGCCGACAGAGGAACAGTTTATCTAATTGATGAATTAACTGGCGAGATTTGGTCAAAAGTTCTTGAAGGGGATGAAATTAGTGAGATTCGTCTACCGATAGGAAAAGGCATTGCAGGCTATGTTGCTCAAACTGGTGAGACAATCAACCTTGAAGATGCTTATAAAGATCCGAGATTCAATCCCGAGATAGATATAAAAACAGGTTATAGAACAAAAACGATGTTGTGCCAGCCAATAAAAGATAAGAACGGTAAAATTGTTGGTGTTTTCCAATTGATAAACAAAAAAGAGGGCACTTTTACAAAAAAAGATGAGGAAATGTTAAGTGCTCTCTCAATTCACGCCTCAATCGCAATCCAAAATGCAAAGATGGCTCAGGAACTTGTAAATAACGAGCGACTTGCGGCAATTGGGAAAATGGCAAGTTCAATCATCCATGATATAAAAAATCCAATGACGACAATAAAAGCCTACGCACAGGTTTTAAGAAAAAAAGTTGGTGAAAGCGAAGCAATTCAACTCGTTGATGAGGTGATAAGACAAATTGATCGCCTTGTGAATATGGCGCAAGAGATACTTGATTTTTCACGCGGGGTATCAAGTTTAAACTTTTCAAAGATAAAACTTGGAGATTTTCTTGATGGAGTGATTGCTTTCCTTTCAAGGGATTTTGAGAGGAACAAAATTGAAATTGAGAAAGCAATTGACTTTGACGACGAGGTTGAAATTGATGTTGATAAAATGACGCGGGTCATCTTTAACATAGCCAATAATTCAAGAGATGCAATGCCCGAAGGCGGAAAATTCATCATAAAGACATGGCGCGAGGATGATTTCTTTTACATGCAGTTCACAGATACGGGAAAAGGAATCCCTGAAGAAGTGAAGAAAAGGCTTTTTGAACCATTTGTCACATACGGGAAAAAACATGGCACAGGGCTTGGAATGGCGATAACAAAAAAAATTGTAACTGACCATAAAGGGGAAATTTTCGTTGAAAGCGAACTCGGAAAAGGAACAACGATAACAATTAAACTCCCACTATACCAAAAATAATAGCGAGGGCAAACGATGTTTGATAAAATTTTTCTCCTTCTCGTAATAGCGATGATTCTATCTATCATTTTTACAATCCTTGCCTTCACCCAGGAAAAGAAGTTAAATGTTGGAATACAGATGGTAAAATTCAAAAGTGGCGATGAAGAAATTTCAGCATTTCTTGCTGTTCCAAAAGCTGAAGGGAAATTCCCAGCGATTGTGTTAATTCACGAATGGTGGGGCTTGACAGATTGGGAAAAAGAAAATGCCATAAGATTTGCAAGTAAAGGATACATTGCCCTTTCTGTTGATCTTTATCGTGGAAAACTTGCAAAAACTCCAGATGAAGCCAGATCATATATGCAGTCCCTCTCACCAGATGTTGTAGTAAGAGATATAAAATCAGCTGTTTCATATCTTAAATCAATAGATAATGCCCGTCCCGATAAAATTGGTATAATAGGATGGTGCATGGGTGGAGGATTTGCATTGAGAAGTTTAATTGAAATTCCAGATTTTTCCGCTGGAGTTATCTGCTATGGGCGACTTGTTGAAGACGAAAAACAACTTGAGAAAATACAAGCACCGATCCTTGGAATCTTCGCAGAAAAAGACCGAGGGATACCACCAGATGCAGTGAAAAATTTTGAGGAAAAAATGAAAAAACTTGGGAAAAAAATTGAAATCAAAATCTATCCCAATGTTTCTCACGCTTTCATGAACCCAAACAACAAAAACAATTACGATGAAATCTCAACGAAAAACGCATGGGATTTGATAGATAAATTCTTCAAAACGAATTTAAATCCCGAAAAATGAACTAATCTTGTAATAGCTCATCAACAAGCATATCAATATAATTTACCTTCTTGCTCATCGCGTTCCAATGTTTTATAAACACAGAGCGAAGCGTGACAAGATATTCATCGTCAACTTCAAATTTTGGGTTTATTCTCAAAGCGGTTGATTTGTCAACAATGAATTTTGAGAGTATAAATTTTGCACTTGGATTCTCAACAGAAAGACGGTTGTAAATTTTGAGGGTGTTCTCGTTTATCTTGCTCAGTTTAAGCTCATCATTATGTCTATAAAAACAAAAAATATCAAGATCTGGTTGAGTTAATGGTGAAAAACCTTTAAGATTTTTTACCCTTTCATAAAGATAATTTGCGCTTTTTAAGGTTTGCTCAAGAATTTTTCCAAATCCATTTTTGTTAAGCGGTATCACTCTATGCGTAAGCCATACAGCTCCAGCAGATGCCCCGGGTCTTGACCCCTCAAGTTGAAACATCCCGATGTTTGGCTTATCTTTTTTATGATATGTGTATGGTGAAGTGTTAAGTATAACTTGTCTTAAATTTTCATCCTTATAAAGAACTCCACCAGCCCCATACATCACAAGCCCATGTTTATGTGGATCAATCGTCAATGAATCAGCTTCAGAGATAGCAAGCAAATTATCGTAAACGAACTTCTTCAATGGAGCTTCAACTTCTGAGAAAGTCATTATTTCCCCTGTTTCATCAATTATCAAACTTCTCATGTATCCACCGTAAGCTGCATCAATGTGGAGATGAAAGCCATATTTTTCTTTTAATTTTAAAATTTCACTTATGGGATCAACTGCTCCAGCTCCGGTTGTCCCGAAGTTTGCCATCACAAACATCACATCGTTTTTCTTTAAAACATCTTCAAGCTGATTTAATTCAATTCTATAATTTTCATCAACATCAACTTCAATGAAATCAACTTTTAAAATTGAGCAAATTCTTTTCCATGAGTAATGAGAACCTTTTGAGAAAACAGCAATTCCACTTTTCCTGAAATCTCTAACAGCCCACAGGGCTTCAAGATTTGCAAGTGAACCACCACTTGTCAGATGCCCCCACCCTTCTTTAAATCCGACAAGTTTCAAAAGATCATCAACTACTTCCATCTCCATTTCAGTTGTAACAGGTCCTCCTTCGTAAGCGTGGTTATTTGGATTTGTCAACATAACTGCGAAATAGCCGATCAAAGCTGGGATAGAGGGATCTTTTAGCATTTGCGCCGAATATCTCGGATGGAAATATGGCAGGTTCTTCTCAAGGCGCTTTAAAAATTCATCAAAAATTTTTTCAAGTTTTTCAGATTCAACCTTGAAGATGTCAGAATTAAAAAATTTATCAGGGTAAATTGTTTCATCGTCAAAGAAATTTTCTCGCCATTTTTTATTCCATTCAATTGCGATGTTAATAAGTCTCTTAAAAAGTTCGGTGTTTTCTCCCTTTGGACCAAGAAAATATGTAAAAAGTGTTTCCATTTTTAACCCTCAGATTATTTTTCTCAAAATAACTATATACTCATAACGCATGGTTAAATCTTTCCCTCCCTTTACATTTGACGGTGAATTCTGCAAGGGCATTCTCTTATTTGATATCTTTCGTATAATCGTTTTTATGTGCTTGAAACCGAAATGCGAAAAGAAATCAACAGATATCCTATCTGTTTCAAGTTCAACTCCTTTGACTCTCCTGTTTCCGACTACAAAGCAGACAAAACCACCTCTTTTAACCTTCCGGGCAATTATCTCTATTGAAGAAAATAAATCGTTATAGAAAAACAAAATCTCTTTTGCTCTTTTATCATCAGCTTTAGAAATCTTATCAGCAAGTTCATAAAGAATTTTAGATGGAAGATAAGATAAATCCCTTTTATTTGACCCGAGCGATCTTTTATCAACATCTTCTTGGATGCCCAACCAGTTTAAGGATAAACGAGAAAATTGTCCATAAGCAACCGTAGTTTTAGAATCACCATAAGGTGGCGAAGTTATAACCAAATCTACGCTTCCGTCCTCCAATGGTATCCCTTCAAGTATGTTTCTACACTCGAAACTCAATTTGACATCCTTTGGCTTAAATTTTTCATAAAAACTGAACAACAATCCGGAATTCCTTAAAGATATCTCCTTGAAAACAGAAAAAACATCTCTTTCCTTTTTATCTTTTTTTCTCAAAAGTTTGAACTCGTTATGATCGGTCTTTGAAACTCTTCTGACAGTTTCGGAAAAAGCAACTTTGAAAAAATCTTTCAATCTTTTATCTTTTAACTCAAAAATTGTTCTTTTAAGTTTAGACAATCCAATAATTGACTTTTCCGAGAACCAATACTCAATGTTAGGAAAATCCGGTATTTCTACGGATTCTCTATGTTTAGATTTATCTAAAATTTCCACCAGATTGTTTAGAATCTCTTTTTGTTCAATCGGTGTTGTCCTGACTTTAGCAATTAGAAGGGCAAGGGGATTAATATCATAGCCAACGAAATTTCTTCCATTCACCAAACATTCAACTGCACAAACGCCAGAGCCCATAAATGGATCAAGCACTATGTCTCCTTCTTTTGAAAACTCTAAAAGTAATCTCCTCACAACCATAAAATGAAACATAGCAGGGTAGGGGTGTATTCCATAAACCAATGAACCAGCGGGTATATCTTTGAAATCAAAAGTTTCATCTCTGATTCTTAGTTCTTGACTTTCTTCTTTCTGAAGTTCTACCATATCTTAACCTCCTTTGGTAGATCTGATAACTTTCTTATCCAAGGCATACCTTTGAATTTTTCCATTTTTATTTTGTCTGGGATGAAAGCTATCAAGCCTTTTTGATTTATCTCTTTCGCTTTACTTTCAGATATGTTTTCATCTATTGTAATAAGGTAAATTCTTTGGTTCAGACGTGCCTGTGGAACTTCTTGTTTCCATCTTTCACGCAGTGTTCTTTTACAAGTTAAAAAAATTGCTTTATCTGGGGTTTTCAATGCTACAGCCGAAGAAGGTATAACTATATCAACTCTCTTTAGTTTTTCTTTAAATTTTCCCGCAGGTGTTTCACATTTAATTCCTATATAATTTAGGAGTTTAACAAGAACCTTTTCAAAAGTTTTTCCGCCCCTTGCTTTTCGCATGTTTCCAAGAATCTTCTCAAAGTCTTGAACTAAAACCGCAAATTCAACAAACTTTTGACTTAATCTTTCTACGAAATCTTCTTTTTCAATTATCTCATATAGTTCTTTTTTGATTTCATCCTTTCGGCTTTCCATCCATGATAGAGCTAATTCTCTGATCGCTTCCCTCTCATACTTTTTAAAAACATTTGTTGCTTCCTCATCAAATCTCATCAAGACCTCACCAAAATTTCTCTTCACATATTCCTTGCTTAGATTCAAATTACTCCACGTTTCATTTATGATTTGATCTACCGATGGTATTATGTTTTTAGCAAAAATCAATTCCTCTCTCATTTGATAGTTTTTTCAAATATAAAAAAATTTCCACAAAATTCATCTTGACCTGTCAAATTTTTTTGTTATTTTTTGAAAAAAAACAAATAACGAAAAATGAAAGAAATCGTAAGATTTATTTTAATCCCGATCCTCGCTCTAAATTTCTCCAACGGACAAACAAAATTTGATTCAATTTCAGCGTGGAACTTTAACAAAATTTTGACCTCTAAAGAATTTCAAGGGCGTAAATCTGGAACAATAGGTGGTGAAAGGGCGAGTGAATGGATAGCAGAAAAATTTAAAGAATTCGGACTTAAACCATTTGGAGATGATGGAACATATTTTCAAAACTTTAAAATTCTTTCAACTCAAGACAAAGTAACAAAACTAACACTCTTAAATGGGAGAAAGGGGAAAACAAGATATTCACTTGGCGATGATTTTACAATTTTAACAAACAGTGGAAGTGGAAAGGTTAAAGCAAAAGTTGTCTTCGTTGGATATGGCATTTCCGCACCAGAAAAGGGACGGGATGATTACGCAAGTGTTGATGTCAAAGGCAAAATAGCCCTTCTGCTTGCTGGAACTCCAGAAGATGAAGAAGGTAAATTTGAAATTGAAGGTTCAAGAGGATACAAAATTAAAAAAGCATTTGAAAAAGGAGCATCGGCGGTTTTCTATGTTCAAGGAGATAAACCAGTAAGGGGTGGCGCTATACCAGAGGAATATTATACACCTGAACTCCCAGCATTATGGATTGGGAGAAAGATTGTTGATGATATCTTCTACAATACTGGTATAAGCTTTGATGCATTGAAAAGCGAAGTCAATTTCAAAGAAAAATCATTTGAGATTGATAAAATTTTTGAAGTTGAAACCAAGGTGGAAAAACTGAATGGTCAAACGAGAAATGTCGTCGGGCTAATCCCCGGCAATGACGAAATTTTAAAAAATGAATACATAGTTGTCGGAGCCCATATGGATCACAATGGAATAGATGCGGAAGGTTTTATTTACCCCGGGGCTGACGATAATGCCTCTGGAACCTGCCTTGTGATGGAACTTGCAAGAAGCATGATGGCAAATAATGAAAAACCAAAACGCTCAATAATTTTTGTTTTATTTTCAGCAGAGGAACAGGGATTGCTTGGTTCAAAATACTTCGCCTCACATCTCCCAGTCCCAGAAGAAAACATCGTTGCAATGTTCAACTTTGACATGGTGGGACGCGGAAACGGAAATATAAATATCGCCGGAACTGAAAATTTCCCAGAAATGTGGAGCATAATTAAAGGATTTTTTCCAGAAAATAAACTAAAAAATCTTGGCAAGTTTCGTGCGGGCGCAAACTCTGATCATTATCCATTTCAAGAGCGTGGTATACCTGCGTTCTTTTTTATCTCTGCTGGACAACATCCAGAATATCACAGAACAGACGACACAAGTGATAAAATCCAACCATTTGTTCTTGGTGAAGTTGGAAATGTAGCCTACGATGTAATCCTCGGGCTCGCAAATTACCCGCATAGTCTAAAAAACAAAACAGATTCATTGATTATATCTACTCAAATGCTCAAACATCCCTCTATATTCAAATACGGGCTGATTCAACCACAAAAGAATGGCTTTACAACCTTCGGGAAAAAGTTAAAAACGATGGGGTTGAAGCAATCATCCTTGAAATAAACTCAAAAAATCTTGATGATATCATCAGGGTTATTTATTTTGTTGATTCGCTTGCCACAAGGGAATATAGATATTTCAATGTCGTTTCAAGTAAATCCGATTTCATAACATCACCTGATGTTTTGAATATAATTTTCTCGGTCAGAGCGGACGCCTTTAAAAATCTGCCTCAATTACTACCGATTCTTTCAAAATCAGGTTTGAAATTCCTCACTTTTGATGAACTAACCCCCGCTGATAGCATTCAAAACATTATCAACATCGTAAATGATTTCTACCTTGATATAATTCCAATTCTTAAGAAAAAAGAGAATTTAAAAATTGTAAAAACTCACATTATTTTTAACCCTGACTCAATTAGCGATGACCTGATGAGTTTTTACTTCTTCACTGACCAAAGCAAATTCATATCTATTGCAGACTCTATCAAACTTGAAAAAGTATTTGTAAATTTGACGCCAGATGAAGCCAAATTTTTAATTTCAAATCTGCGAAAGAAAAACTGGGAAACAAGGAAAATTCAACGAATTTTCGGAACAAATCTCTACAAACTTTTAAAATAAAAAATCAATGATAAAATGAAGAGAACCTTGCTTTTAATTTTAATTTTCTCCATCAATCTTCTTGCTCAAGTTTATGAACATAGAGGTGTGTGGTATATCCCAAGAAGTGGGAACGCATATAAGACAAAGCCGGAAATTGCTCTGGATATGGATAGCATTGCAAGAAATAATTTCAACGCCGTTTATGTCCTTGTTTGGGCAAGGGGTTATCCCTTATTTAAGAGCGAAACATTTTATAAAGAAACCGGGCTTTACACAGACCCACAACTTGGTGAAAGAGATTTACTTCAGGAGATGATTGCTGAAGCTCACAGGGCTGGACTTGAAGTTTATGCTTGGTTTGAATATGGCTTCATAGGCGGATGGGGTGGCTATCTACCAGGAAATAGCGGAAAAGGGAAAATCTTTGATGTGCATCCCGATTGGCTTGCGAAGAAAAATGATGGCACAGATGCTGGCTCATCAGAAGATCAAATCAGTTCAAACTTTTACTGGATGGCTCATGTAAATCCCCAGGTCCAAAACTTTTTAATTCAACTTATCCTTGAAATGGTGAAAAAATACGATATTGATGGTTTTGAACTTGACAGAATCCGCTACCCAGACCCAAATTGTGGTTATGATAGTGTAACAATTGAAATTTACAAACAAGAACACAACGGAGCTTCACCACCTTATGATTATAATAATCCTGAATGGAAAAATTGGCGAATTCAAAAGTTGAATCAATTCGCAAAAATGGTTTATGATTCTGTGAAGTTTTATAGACCAGATATGAGACTTACAAATGCAGTCGGGGTCAGTCCAGATTGGGCAAAATCAGAAAAACTTCAAGACTGGGTGACATGGATCAACAACGGCTGGCTTGATTATGTTGAACCAATGAACTATAGAAGAACGGCAAACGAATTTATCGCCGAATGTGTGAACATCTTTGGAAGAGTAAATAATAAAAGTAAAATTCTCTTTGGAATTGACAGCCAAAACCCAACAACATCTGAATTTTTAAAAATGATTAAATATGTAAGACAGCAGAATTTAAAAGGTTTTGTCATTTGGTATTATGGCTCGCTTTCTGATGATCTTGACTCATTGAAAACACTTCTAAATACAAAAGCTCTCGTCCCTGACAGACCTGAAAACTGGAGAATTCCAGCAGTTATAATTGATAATGATGACACTGCATTTGTTTCTTACTCTGGCGGATGGGTAAAGCAATCAGCTTATGTTCATTGGGGAAGCGATTATCTTGCGACCCAATCAACAACTCCACAATGGATTGAATATTATGCAAATGTTCCAGAGGATGGTTATTATGAAATTTATGCTTTCGTAGTTCGTTCAACATCTAAAAACGCAGTTTATTATGTTTATGATTCTTCGGGCGTGCAAAGGAGATTTACAGTTGATCAAAACAATCAGTTCATTTACGATGGATGGTATAAAATTGGCGATTTCTATCTTAAAAAAGGTAGACAAAAAATTTTAAGGATAACAAATGAAAACCTTGTAACCCCCGGATTTATGACTGGCGACGCAGTGATGTTAATTTTAAATCGTCGCTTGACGCCAGTTGTGACTTCAATAAAAGACCAAAAAAGCGAGATTTTCCCAAAGGATTTTGAGATAAATGTTTATCCCAATCCGTTTAATTCAACTACAAATATAAGCGTCTTTCTTCCAATTGATTCTTTTCTTAAAATTGAAATTTATAACTTACTTGGGCAAAAAATTCACAATTTAGTGGATGAAAAACTCACTCAGGGTTCACATAAATTTTTATTTTCGCCGGGGGCAATTGCCTCCGGCGTTTATATTCTAAAAGTTGAAGTAACCTCAAAAGATGAAAAGAATCTTAAATTGATGAGAAAGATTGTACTGATAAAATAGGTTCAGCCAAACAATTTGTAAAAAATTTCAACTGCTTGTTTCACATCCTCCATTGAAACATCAAGGTGAGTTACCGCACGAATTTTCATATAACTTCCCGAGCTTAAAAGCACCCCGTTATCTTTCAAAATTTTCAAAATTTCATCTGGTGTTTTTCCTGTTTTCTCAACCCCAATTATTACAATGTTCGTTTGAACAGTTTCAAGGTCTATGTCAAAAACTTTCAATTTTGCTATTTCTTCTGCAAAAAATTTTGCTTTTTCATGGTCTTCTTTCAGCCTTTC
>NZ_CZVH01000029.1:0-18714 GCF_001458555.1 Candidatus Kryptobacter tengchongensis
CCAAGTATTGAATAAAGAGCCCAAAACATCGCCCCAAACATTATAATAACATTCCCCTTCAAATACTCCATATTTAAACTTAAACCATGCTCGGCGAAAACAATTCCAACGCCCACAAAACTTAGGATAACACCTAAAACCTTATAAAAATTCACCTTCTCCTTTAAAAACAAAGCAGAAAAAATTAAAGCGAAAATCGGCGTCATAGCATAAATCAACGAAGCATTCGCAGGAGTTGTATATTTTATCCCCAAAATGAAAGCAAATTGATTCAAGGGCACTGAAAGAATCCCAAGAATAAAAAATTTTACCCTATCCGAGTTTTCAACCCTTATTTTCCCATATTTTGAAAAATAAATTATTAAACCGAAAACAAAACCAGCAATACCAGCCCTCAAAAAGGTAAGCGTAAAGGGTGGAATCGCCTTAACAACCGCCTTGGCAATTATATGCGTTAAACTGGCTATTAATGTCTGTATGCTGAGCCAAAAATAAACCACCTTAACTTATCCATTCACTTTCAAATAAATCCAAAATTTCACTGCAACTTCCAACAAACGCATCCGAATTTATGGCAAATTTTAAAAACTCCTCATAAATAAAGTCCCATCCTTTAAAATCAAATTCATCATACACAAAGTTATGAAACAAAACCGTAAACACACCTCCAAAACTTTTCACGACCTTTGCAAGATTTACAACTTCTACCAAAATCTCTTCAATCCCCTTTGAACTTCTACCATACTGATAAACTGCATCCATAAAAACAAGCGGAATCTCATAAACCTCAAGTTCAACATTTTTCTCAACATCATAAATTTTATACGGAAAAGCATAGCCACATCTAAAACCCTGCCTTAAATTAAACCCAAGTGTTGAATCATACTTAAAATTAAGCCCGTCATGTATTGATGGAGTGATTTTAAAATCATACCTTAAATAATGCTGTCTCACACCATTAACCTTAAGGTTAATAAAATTTTCAAGTTTAAGTTTTTCTTCCTTCATCAACTCAAAACTATTAAAGGTTTCAAAACTTGGGTGAAGTGCGATTTCAAATCCAGATCTTTTTAGCTCATCCACAAAATCAAGAAAAAATTTATCCCATTTATACCGTGCATCATATTTTGATGTCCGTCCCGATTTCAAGAAAAATGTTGATTTGACACCTTGAGATTTCTCAAACTCAATAAGTTTTTTCATCCCAACACGATACGGGTCTTCTCCCTTTGCAAAGAAATAAATAAACTTTGCAAACCTTTCCCTCCTTGCCTGTATATCTTCACGACCCATTATGAACTTGTTCATCACCTCGTTATAAACTCCGAACGCAGACCACTTCCTCAAGACATCAACATCATGCGTCAGACAAACAGAAAAAGTTTTCCCATTCCACTTTCTATTATCAACTTTAAACCCATTTTTCTCAATAAAAAACTTCAAGACATGAAAATAAAAATTAACGATGGGGAAATTAGAAACACCGAGTTTGACAAGTAAGTTTTCATCATCTGGAAATCTTCCGATTTCGTCTTTTTTATCCTTCACCCTTTCATCCCAAGATGAAAGGAAATAAAAAGCACACGAAAGAATATCAAAGTTTATTTTGTTGTTTTCAATTTCAAAAACTGGTTCGCCAGTTTTAAAAAAAACAGGCAAGGCGAAATTACCAAATTCATCCGGGATCATCGGCGCAACTAAATTAACAAAATGAACGGTTGCAACATCTAAAACCTCGTCATAAGCTTTTCTTCCCTCAAATAGTTCAATAGCCAGTTCACTTTTCCTTATGAAAATTCCCTTCCCCTCATCCTTAAAGTCTTCCCCATAAAAAATAAAAAGTTCCTCTCCTGAAACCTCTTCATACGAATTGACAAAATTCAAATCAACTTTATAAAGAAGCGAAAAATTTTTTAAAACATACTCAATTCTTTTCCTATGCGATGTGATTTCAACATCAAGCAGAACTTTTAAACTCATGCGATTTACCTATTTGATGCTTACACTGCTTAAAGATACAAAATCATAAAGCGGAAACCTCTCGCAAAGTTCCCTTACTTGCTCTTTAACTTCCTTATAAACCTCTTCCTTTCCGATATTTGAAATAACTCTATCAATAAGTTCAGCTATGTATTCCATTTCTTTCTCTTTCATTCCACGAGTTGTCAATGCTGGCGTCCCAAGGCGAATTCCACTTGTTACAAGTGGGCTTTTATCATCAAATGGGACCATGTTTTTATTCACCGTTATCCCTGCCCGTTCAAGCGCTCTCTCCGCATCTCTCCCAGTGACACCTTTATTTCGCAGGTCAATTAAAACAAGATGATTATCCGTCCCGCCGGAAACAAGATTATATCCAAGTTTAATTAAACTATTTGCAAGTGCTTTTGCATTCTTTATAACCTGTGCTGAATATTCTTTGAATTCTGGTTTCAACGCCTCACCAAATGCAACTGCTTTCGCTGCAATTACATGCATAAGCGGACCACCTTGAATCCCTGGCATGACAATGCCGTCAATAATTTCCGACATCATGCGAAAACGATCCCCCTTTGGAGTTTTTATCCCGAACGGGTTTTCTTTATCTTTATACATCAAAATTAAACCACCACGTGGTCCCCTTAAAGTCTTGTGGGTTGTTGATGTGACAATATCACAATATGGCAATGGATTGTTCAATAGACCCGACGCTATCAATCCCGCTGGATGAGCTATATCAGCCATAAGATAAGCCCCAACTTTATCTGCAATTTCCCTAAAAGCTTTATAATCGTAATCTCTTGGGTAAGCACTTGCTCCAACAATTATCATTTTTGGTTTTTCACGCTTTGCTATATCTTCAACCTCATTCATATCTATCATACCAGTTTCCTTTGACACACCATAGAAGACCGCACGATAAAGTTTGCCCGAGAAATTAACAGGAGCTCCATGTGTTAAATGTCCACCATGAGCAAGATTCAAGCCCATAATAGTATCACCTGGTTGAAGGAATGTAAAATATGCAGCCATATTCGCCTGGCTTCCGGAATGCGGTTGAACATTTGCATATTCGCAATTAAATAATTTTTTTGCTCTCTCACGCGCAAGATTTTCAGCGATATCCACAAATTCACATCCACCATAATATCTTTTGCCAGGATAACCCTCGGCGTATTTATTTGTCATTACTGAACCCATCGCCTCAAGAACAGCTCTTGAGACAAAATTTTCGCTTGCGATAAGCTCAAGGGTATAATTTTGTCTTTCAACTTCGCCAGCGATTGCACTGTAAACTTCAGGATCTTGCTCCCTCAATGAATACATGACCTGTTAATGATTTTGTTTTTAAACCTTACAAATAACATCTTTTCTTCGCTTCAAACTTTAACCAATCTCTGAAATCGGGATGAGCTATTTCAATTAATGCCTTTGCCCTCTCCCTTATGCTTTTGCCATGAAGATAAGCAATGCCGTATTCAGTTACAACATAATGAACATCTCCTCTTGATGTAACAACACCGGCTCCTTCAGTCAAAACTGGGACGATCCTTGAGATAGTTCCGTCCTTTGCGGTTGATGGCAAAGCTATAATTGGCTTTCCACCCTTTGAACGCGCAGCTCCGCGGATGAAATCAACCTGTCCACCTATGCCACTGTAAATTTTATGACCTATTGAATCAGAACACACTTGCCCAGTTAAGTCAATCTGCAACGCCGAATTTATCGCAACCATTTTCTCATTCTGGCTTATTATAAATGGATCATTAACATAATCAGATGGATGAAATTCAAAAAGTGGATTGTTATCAATGAAATCAAATAACTTTTTCGTTCCAAGCACAAAACTTGCTATGACCTTACCCCGATGCAAAGTTTTTCTTTCATTGTTCACAACGCCAGACTCTATAAGGGGTAATAAACCATCGCTGAACATCTCCGTATGAATTCCGAGGTCTCTTTTATCTTTCATAAAAAGCAAAACAGCATCAGGAATTCCACCTATCCCCATCTGCAAAGTTGAACCATCTTCAATTAATTCAGCAATATAGCTGGCTATTCTCCTGTGAAGGTCTGTTATTTCATCTTTTGGAAGTTCAAATAAGGGTCGGTTTGATTCAACAAAGTAATGAATTTTACTAACATGGATGAAGCTATTGCCAAGAGCTCTTGGCATATTGGAATTCACTTCGGCAATTACAATTTTAGCTGTTTCAGCTGCTGCCTTCGTGCATTCAACGCCAACACCAAAACTACAAAAGCCATATTCATCGGGTGGGGAAACTGTGATTAATGCAACATCAATTTTATATTCGCCGCTGTAAAACAACTTTGGGATTTCAGATAGGAAGATCGGGACAAATTCAGCTCTGCCATCATTAACGGCATCCCTTACATTTGCGCCTGTAAAGAAAGCGCGATGTTTAAAATGCCCCTGCATTTCCGGTTTCACATATGGGGCTTCACCAAATGTTAAGATATGTGCTATCTCAACATTTTCAAGCTCGTCTTTTCTTTGAACAAGTGCTTTTATTAAAGGTTCTGGCGTGGCGCACCCGGGATGAACCCAGACCCTATCGCCAGATTTTATTACTTTTACAGCTTCTTCGGCTGTTACTGTTCTCTCTTTGAAGTGCTTTGTCCAGCTCATATTAGTTCTTCAATTTTTTTATATTCAAGGTTAAAAATTTCAGCAATGTTTTTATTTGTGCAATAACCTGCATGGGTGTAAATCCCTTTGCTAAACGATGGGTTTTCTTTCACTGTTTGTGAAAGTCCCTTATCAGCAATTTCAAGTATGTAGGGCAAACTTACATTTGTAAGAGCATGAGCTGCTGTCCTGGCAACATTTGAAGCCATGTTGGGAACACAATAATGAATAACACCATGCTTCACGAAAACAGGATTTGCAATTGTGGTTGGTCTGCTCGTCTCAACGCAACCACCTTGGTCAATTGAAACATCAATTATAACGGATCCTGGCTTCATCTTTTTGACCATTTCCTCTGTGACAAGTTTTGGAGTTAAGGCACCGTGAATTAAAACTGCCCCGATTAAAACATCAGCAAATTGAACTGCCTTTTCAATATTATAAACATTTGCAATTGCAGTTTCAACCCTTTTACCAAATAACTTTTCCACCTCCCTTAATTTGTCAATATCTTTGTCAAGGACCATTACATGCGCCCCAAGCCCAAGAGCAGCTCTTATGGCATTTTGCCCAACAACGCCAGCACCAAGTATAACAACAGTCGCTGGTGGAACCCCTGGAATTCCACCAAGAATTATCCCACGCCCGCCGTCCTCATTTTGAAGATATCTTGCTGCAACAACTATTGCCATCTGTCCAGCAATTTCGCTCATCGCTTGAAGTATTGGCAGGCGTCCATCCGGCATCTCAATTATCTCATAACCTATTGCTGTTACCCTCCTCTCAAGTAAAATCTCAATAAACTTTCTTGGTGCAACAGCAAGATGTAAAAAACCAAATAAAAGATGATCATCGCATAAGTAATCATAGTCTTCCTCGCCAGGTCTTGCAACTTTTACAACCATTTTCGCCCTTTTATAAATTTCTTCTCGTGAAAAAACAATTTTAGCACCCATTTTTTCATACTCCACATCGCTAAAACCACTATACTCACCAGCTGAAGATTCAACATAAACTTCGTGACCTCGCTCCACAAGGACCTTAACTCCCGCCGGCGTAAGTGCTACCCTTCTTTCAAGAATTTTTTGTGTGTCGCTGCTTTCTTTTGGAATTCCAATGTTCATGGTTAAGCTTTAAATTTTTTGGTTTTCACTCTTTACAAATATACTAAAAAGTTTCGGCATTATGAAGATTTCGCAGGGAACGAGACCATTGGGAACCGTTCCATAGCTCCAGTTTTAATTGATTTTATCCACAACTTTAAATATATTTTTACTTGCATTCAAAATTAATGCGAAAATCTTAATGAAACATGATGAACTGATCAAACTTGCCATTGAAGCAAAAAAACTCGCTTACGCTCCATATTCAAAATTCAAAGTTGGAGCTGCAATCCTCACCAACGATGGGGAAGTTTTCACAGGATGCAACATTGAAAACAGCTCCTACTCCCTGACAATTTGCGCTGAAAGAGTTGCAATTTTTAAAGCTTATTCTATGGGGAAAAAGAAATTTAAATCAATCGCTGTTGTCTCAGATTCAAAAAATTACATTTCTCCATGTGGCGCTTGTAGGCAAGTTTTAATGGATTTAGCTGGCGGTGAACTTGAAGTCATACTGGCAAATTCAAAAGGCGAGGCAAAAGTTTTAAGGCTTAGTGAGCTTCTCCCATTTCCATTTGGTTCAAAAGACTTAAAAAGAAAGAAAAAGAAATAACCATGGATATAACGGAATTTGAAAAAATCCCGCAGGGAACACGCGGGACCGGCTGGATTGAGGTTATTGCCGGAAGCATGTTCAGCGGAAAAACAGAAGAATTGATAAGAAGAATAAGAAGAGCTCAAATAGCAAAGCTAAAAGTTGCCGTCTTCAAGCCAAGAATTGACACAAGATATAGCACCGACAGAATCGTCTCACATAGTGATATCTCCATTCCTTCAATCGTTGTTGACAATGCACAACAAATCCTTGAGCTTGCAAAAGATGCACAAGTTGTAGGAATTGACGAAGCACAATTTTTTGATATGGACCTTGTTGATGTATGCGAAAAACTTGCCAACGATGGCAAAAGAGTAATTGTCGCAGGACTTGATCAAGATTACCGTGGAAAACCATTTGAACCAATGCCACAACTTCTAGCAATAGCTGAATATATAACAAAAACACACGCGATCTGTGTCGTATGTGGAAATCCAGCAAGCAAAACCCAACGAAAAATAAAAGCAGGTGAAAGAATTGTCGTTGGAGCTTCGGACATCTACGAAGCAAGATGTAGAAGGTGTTTTGAACCTCCAGAAGAGTAAAATAAAAAATGGAGAAATTAACTGATGAAATTAACCTCCTTCCTGAACGGACTACTGGGGATGGCAGTTATAGTTGGAATTGCTTTCCTCGTTTCAAACAACAAAAAAAGGGTCAATTGGCGACTTGTAATTTCAGGGCTTCTAATTCAAATCATCTTTGCAATTTTTATTTTGAAAGGACGTGAGCTTGCAAATCTATGGTCACCACTTGGCTGGCCTAAAACTTTATTTGAATGGATAAGTAAGGCATTTGTCATTATACTTGGATTTACAATTGAAGGAGCAAAATTCGTCTTCGGTGATCTTGCAATTAGCCCCGGACAAAATAATTCACTCGGTTTCTTCTTTGCATTTCAAGTTTTGCCGACAATTATATTTTTCTCATCTTTGATGTCTGTCCTTTACTTTCTTGGGATCATGCAAAGAGTTGTCCAAGCAATGGCCTGGATTATGCTTCGCCTCATGGGAACAAGCGGAGCAGAAAGCCTATCCTGCACAGCAAATATATTCGTCGGTCAAACCGAAGCACCACTTATGGTAAGACCATTTATTGCAATGATGACAATGTCAGAACTTCTCGCTGTTATGGTTGGTGGAATGGCAACTATAGCTGGTGGGGTTATGGCTGCTTATGTTCAGATGCTCGGATATTCATTTGCACAATCACATGGACTTGATATAATGACCGCACAAGTAAAATTCGCTGAACAGCTTCTTGGCGCAAGTGTAATGGCTGCACCCGCTGCACTTGTAATGGCTAAAATCATGTGGCCAGAGACCGAAGAACCAGTAACAAAAGGAACAGTTAAAGTCAAAGTTGAAAAAACAGCTAAAAACCTCATAGAAGCAGCAGCTGAGGGCGCCTCAAACGGCTTACACCTTGCTTTAAATGTCGGCGCAATGTTAATAGCTTTTATCGCTCTAATAGCAATGACAAACTGGGGACTTGAAAAAATCGGAACTATAGGAGGACTTAACGAATTCCTCATAAAAAAATTTGGATCACCTCTAAAACTTGAACTTATCTTCGGACTTGTGCTTCAATATTTAGGAGTTGCAATTGGAATCCCCTGGAGTGATGCCCTGAACTTTGGAAGTCTGCTTGGAACCAAAATAGTTATAAATGAATTCGTTGCCTACCTGAAATTTTCCGAATTAATCGCACAAAATAAAATTGTCCTTGAAAAAACTATAACGATGACAACCTTTGCCCTTTGCGGATTTGCTAACTTTTCATCAATCGCAATTCAAATCGGCGGGATAAGCCCAATGGCCCCAAATAGAAGACCTGATTTAGCACGGCTTGGATTAAGAGCTGTTCTTGGCGGAACATTGGCAAACCTTATGACAGCAACAATCGCTGGTGTCCTTGTAGGTTAAACAAAAACATTTATTAAAAACTCAATTGGAGCTGCTATCGCCTGAACTATACTGAAGAAAATATGTGAAAATATAGGAACACGCATCAAAAATATCACAATAAAAATCCCAAAGAAACCAATCTGTCTGTAACTTTCACCTATTCGCTCTGGCAAAATTGATGCAAGAATATGAGACCCATCAAGCGGGGGCACTGGTATGAGATTAAAAACCCCCAAAATTATGTTAAGATAAATCCCACCATAAAACATCTTAACAAGAAATTCATAAGCAAACTTAACAAGCTCTGAATTAAACGAATTGAAGAGAGATTCAAGATTTAAAAGCACTATCACAGCGAAAGCACAGCAAAAAGCAAGAAAAAAATTTGAAAGTGGTCCAACACCAGAAACAAGAATAGAATCCCTTTTATAATTCCTAAAATTAATGGGATTTACGGGCACTGGCTTTGCCCACGCTATGAAAACACGCCCAGCCACAAGAAGAGAAAATAAAGGGACAAGTATTGAACCAAAAAGATCAATATGCGGAATTGGATTCAATGTTAACCTTCCAGCATACTTTGCAGTTGGATCACCACACTTAAGGGCAACATAACCATGCATAACCTCGTGAACAACAACACTGAAAAGAAGGATTGGAATTATATAAAGCGTTTCCATGCCAAATTTAAATCATATTTTTTATGTATTTGCTCTGTCCAACATTATTGATGAACGCTTTAAAGTTGTTGAAGCTCAAAGCCTTTCCCGAAGTGATCGCTTCGCCGAAACTGAGCATGATTTATATCATAGAACATAAAATGCTCACACCTTTCTCAAGGATCAACTTTTCTCCCACGCAAAATCAAAGAATAAATAATTAAAAGGGGAAGTGCCGAAGGTGGGAGTCGAACCCACACGGGGTTTAGAGCCCCACGGGATTTTGAGTCCCGCGCGTCTTCCAGTTCCGCCACTTCGGCATCGCAATTAAAATATATAAATCAAGAACTTTTTTTGCAAATAACCGCAATAAACAACATCAACCCATAACGCAATTTATAGCCACAACATTAACTATATCCTCAACACTGCAACCCCTTGAGAGATCAAAGCATGGTTTTTTCAATCCCTGAACTATCGGACCAAGCGCCTCAGCTCCAGCCATTCTTTGAGCCATTTTATATCCAATGTTTCCAGCATCAAGATTTGGGAAAATTAACACATTCGCATTACCTTGAACGGGGCTGTTAGGAGCTTTCCTTTTCGCTACCTCTGGGACAATAGCTGCATCAAGTTGAAGCTCACCATCAATTATCAATTCTGGCATTTTCTGCCTCGCAATTTGCGTAGCTTGAACAACTTTATCAACCATCTCATGCTTTGCGCTTCCCTTCGTTGAGAAAGAAAGCATCGCAACAATAGGCTCTTCTCCAGTTAACTTTTTATGATTTATCGCAGTTGAAATGGCAATATCCGCAAGTTGTTCCGCAGTTGGATTTGGAACAACAGCACAATCAGCAAAAGAATAAACCTTGTTTGGAAAAACAATCAAAAAGAAACTTGAAACAATTGAAATCCCATCCATCAAACCAACCACTTGAATCCCAGCCCTCAAAACATCCGCAGTTGTTGAAATTGAACCAGCAACGCTTCCATCCGCAAACCCTTCTCTTACCATCATCGCTCCGAAGAAAAGTGGATTCTTCATCGTCTCCTTCGCCTCTTCAAAACTTATACCCTTATGCTTTCTCAAGTTATAAAATATGTGCACAAAATCACTCATCTTCTCTGATTTCAAAGGATTCAATACCCTTATCCCTGATAAATCAACTCCAATTTTTTCAGCAAGTGAATAAATTTTCTCATCATCACCTATTAATGTGACATTAGCAATTTTTTCATCAACAATTATCCTTCCAGCTTTTAAAGTTCTCTCATCCAATGCATCTGGAAGGACGATGTGCTTTTTAAGTTGTTTTGCTTTTTCTCTGATTTTTTCAAGTAAGGTTATTCCTGACATTTTACTTTCACTTAATTTTGTTTTAAAAAAAATCTATGACAACGCCCATCTCAAAATTTCATCCTTCAAAACTCTTCCACCAAGAATTACGCTATCAGCCCCAGCATAAGGAAAATAAAGATACCTATCATAGAAATACGCCCCACATATAAACAACACATTGTTCACTCCAAGTTCTATGTCGCCAGTTTTTTCAAATTTTGTCTCAGGACGCATAAATGGTTCAAATCTTTTCACAAACTTTACATAATTTTTCTCATCCTCTTCTACAATTGCCAACCCGAGGTCATACTCTCTCTCACTGTTTCTTCTCAGATTTCCAATGTGATAAATCAAGAGATATTTCCCCGATTCAATCTTTAATGGTGGGGCGCCCGCGCCATTCCATGTTCTTTCAAATTCTTGATTTAAAATCACATCAATCAAAACCCCTTCATCCCTCCATTCACCAAGTAGATCATCAGCCGTGGCATAATGAATCACCATCGCATTTTCACCTTCCATAGGGCGATGAAGCAAAACAAATTTCCCATTTATCTTTTCCGGGAAAAGAACAGCGTTTTTATTGTCAACTTTGTTAAGCTCACCCCTCAAAACCCCGTGCTTTACCCAATGCAAAAAGTCCTTCGTCTCCGCTATGCATATATTGATTTTGTTTTTCTCCTTCCCGCTTTGATAACCAGTATAAAACATGAAGTATCTATCTCCAACTTTTATGACTCTTGGATCTTCAACCCCAAGGTTTTCAAATTCTTCTTCTGGTCTAAGAATCGGATGGGGAAATCTTTTGATAAGTTTTAAATCAGGTGTAAAAATAGCAAGCCCAAGGGAAGAACGCCTGTAATCATATTCAACCGACGCCTTCCCTTGAGCCCTGTAAATTAGAAAACAAAGGGAATTATATTTTTGAAGCTCGCTTAAAGTCTCTTTATCTGGCTTTATTGACTCAATTATTCTGCCGATTTCCTCTTTATCCTCAATAAGAACACAGGCCGGGTTGAAAACAACCCTACTTTCCCACGGGTTACCTTCAACTTTTTCAAGTATCGGTTTCCCTGAGTTTAGCCTTTCAACTTTGAACATCGCCTAAAATCTATCGTCTCTTCTCGTAGTTCCAACTAATACTACTCTTGTTTTATTTTTGTTTGTTTCTGCTTCTCGTAGTTCCAAGTAAGTTTCCCCTCAAGATATTCTTCTATCGCAACATCCGTTGGCTTCGGCAATCTATCAAATTCCTCAGCGATTTTAACCTGCTCTGGTGGCGCTTTCAAAACTCGCTCGTCATCAACAATTTTAGGGGTCTCCTCTTCTGAACTTGCCTGCTGTTGTGCTTTAAGTGCTCTCATCTCCTCAAGCCGTTTGTTGAACATAATTTTTCTCTCATCATTTATCTGCCTTGCTCTCTTCGCCATTATAACGATTGCCTCATAAGTGTTTCCAGCAATCTCCTGAATCTTCTTTAAATCAAGTGGTTTGATCCCCATTTTAAAGTTTATCTTGCTTTTTGTTTTTAATATTCATGCTTTTGAATTGCTTTCCATTTTTCAATTTCATTGAAAATCGCTCTTTCAACGGATTTAACCGTATCCTCAAGTTTATCATTGACAAAAATATAATCAAAATATATCGCTTTTTCAAGTTCCATCGGGACTCGCTCAAGCCGTTTTTTTAACTGCTCTTCCGATTCCGTCCTCCTTCGCCTCAACCTCTCCTTTAGAGTTTCCATATTTGGTGGTTTAATGAAAATTAAAACAGAATCATCAGGGAATTTTCTCTTTATGGAAATTGCGCCGTTCACATCAACATCAAAAAGTAAAACATCACCGTTTTTTAATGCGTCTTCAACCACGCTTTTCAATGTCCCATAATAATTCCCGTAAATCTCCTCCCATTCAAGCAGTTCTCCATTCTGAATTTTTTTCTCAAATTCCTCCCTCGTAACGAAAAAATAATCCCTCCCATCAACTTCACCATCTCTTTTTGGTCTTGTAGTTGCTGAAACTGAAAACTTTACAAACGGAAATTTTTCAATTATCTTCTTGGCAATCGTTGTCTTTCCCGAACCACTTGGAGCTGAAACAACTATTAATCTTCCTCTCACCATTTCACCAAAGTTTAAATTTTATTCAACATTTTGTAATTGCTCTCTGATTTTTTCAATTTCTTCCTTAATAGCAACAACAAGATAGGTTATTTGAGCATCTTCAATTTTAGCACCTATCGTTGTAGCCTCACGGAGCATCTCCTGAAGCAAAAAATTTAATCTCCGCCCAACTGCAACATCATCACCTTTTAATGTCTCAATGAAAAATTTTATATGACTTTTCAATCTAACACACTCCTCCGTCACATCAATTTTATTCGCAAGCCAGACAAGCTCCGCCTCAAGACGACTTTTATCAAATTCAACATCTTTGAAAACTTCCTCAATCCTCTGCTTCAATATACTTTGCTTTGATTTCAAACTTCCCTCAGAAAGCGTCAAAATTTTCTCAAGATTATCTGAGATTAAATTGATTCTGTTTTCAATGTCTCTTGAAATTTCAATCCCCTCTTTTCTCCTTGCCAAGACGAGTTTATCCAGCGCTTCATCAATTGCTTTTTTTACAACCTCCCAATGCTCATCCGAGATATTATCCATAGAATTTGATTCAAATATCTCGCGAAACATCAACAAATGTTCAAGTTTTATCTCACCTTTAACTTTTGTCTTCTTTTTTATTTCCTTGAGCAACTTCACAACATGGGATACGAAATCAAAATTAATTTTAAAAGGCATCAAATATATTGGGTCAATCTCAATATCAATTGAAACCGTGATCTTCCCTCTTGAAACTTTCTGGCGTATCAACTCCCGTATTTCAAACTCCTTTGGCTGCAGAATTTTCGGGAGCTTTGTGATCACCTCAAGAAAACGAGAATTTAAACTTTTCATCTCAACCGAAACAAAAATCCCATTTTGCTTAATCTCAGCTTTTCCAAAACCAGTCATACTTGAAAGCATAAGCACATGCGGGAAAATTTAGTTGGAGCTTGCTCTGACAGAGTTTAAAAGATACGCTTTTATGAACTCATCTATCTCCCCGTCCATAACTGCTTGAACATTTGATGTCTCATAGCCAGTTCTATGATCCTTAACAAGATTATACGGGTGAAAAATATAGGAACGAATTTGATTTCCCCATTCTATCTTTTTCTTTTGCTTTTCAAACTCATCAAGTTTTTCTCTTTCTTTCTCCTTTTGCAGTTGATATAATCTTGATTGAAGCAAACGTAAAGCCCTCACCTTATTTTGGTACTGAGAACGCTCACTCTGACATTGCACAACAATTCCAGTTGGTATATGTGTGATTCTAACCGCAGTTTCAACTTTATTAACATTTTGACCACCGTGACCACCAGCTCTAAATGTTTCAATTTTCAGGTCATCTGGATTTATCTCTATCTTCACATCGTTCTCGTCGATCTCTGGATATACAAAAACAGAAGCAAATGATGTATGCCTTCTCTTGTTCGCATCAAATGGAGAGATTCTAACAAGCCGATGAACACCGCTTTCTGCTTTAAGATAGCCGTAAGCATATGGACCTTCAATTTCAACAACAGCACTTTTTATCCCTGCACCATCCCCTTCAAGTATATCAACCACAGTTGCGTTATACCCATTCCTTTCCGCCCACCTCAGATACATCCTTAAAAGCATCTCAGCCCAGTCCTGCGCTTCAGTGCCACCTGCACCGGAATGAATCGTCAAAATTGCACTCTTTGAATCATCCTCACCATTTAAAAGATTTTTCAGCTCAAGCTCATCAATTTTCTTCTCAAGCTTCTTTATCTCCCTTTGTAATTCACCTGTAAATGTAATATCCTGAGATTCCTCGGCAAGCTCAACAAGAACCCTTGAATCCTCAAGCATTCTCTGAGCAATTTCCCATTCACTTAGCCATTCTTTAATTCTGCTTATCTCCTGCATAATTTTCTGCGCCTTTGGAAGATCGTTCCAAAAATCAGGACTTGTGGTTTTCCCCTCAAGTTCAGCTAACCGCTTACGCTTCCCTTCTATGTCAAAGAAACCTCCTTAAAGTTTCAAACCTTTCAGCAAGCTCATCAATTTTGGTCTTGAAATTCTCAAACATCTTCATTCACTCCCTTTTTGTTTTGGATTTAAAGATAACAAAAATTTTTGAATTTACAAACTATTGCTTTTTTCGGCTCAATTTTTTATTTTGAAAAAAATTAATCTCAATTGAAAATGACAGCTAAAGATACTTTCTGGGCGAATATATTTAAAGGGAAAAAGAAAAGGGACGAGGCTGTTGAAAATATACTCAAAGAAGTCCCTGCCTTTTCGCATCTTGAACCAAAAGAAATATCACTCCTTGCTTCAATCGTTCACAAAAGAGAATACAAAAGGGGAGAATATATCTTCTATCAAGGAGACCCTGGGCTTGGGATGTATATAATTCAAGAGGGGGAAGTTTTAATTCAATACACTGATCCTGATGGAAATAAAAAAGATCTTGCCATTTTAAAAGATGGCGATTTCTTTGGTGAAATCGCTCTTATAGATGAATCACCACGCTCAGCTTCTGCGATTTGCCGAACGGATTGCTATATAATTGGCTTTTTTAGACCTGACCTTTTTGAAATAATTGAAAGACACCCTAAACTTGGAATCAAAATTGTCTTGAAACTCGCAGAAATAATCGCCGAAAGATTGAGAAGAACAAATCAAGAAGTAGCACAATTAAAAGCCGAACTTGAAACATTGAGATCAACTATTGAAGAAAAAAATATCCAAAGGTAAAAAAGCAAAAATGAACGAAATCAAAAAAATTTTAATCCCAATTGATTTTTCAGAACACTCACTTCACGCCCTTGAGTATGCTAAATTTTTTGCAGGGAAATTTAACGCCGAACTTATACTTTTAAATGTCGTTGAGCCTGTTGTCTTCATCACCGATTTAACAATGGGTCAAATCAATATCCCATCAATTGAGAGCGAACTCCTTCAAAAATCTGAAGAAAAAATTAATGAGCTTGTAAATAGTCTAAAAAATGAATACAATGTCCGTGGCGTTGTAAAGCTTGGTAAACCGTATGTTGAGATAATTGAATTTTCAAAGAACGAAAACATTGACCTTATCGTCATAGGTTCACACGGACACACCGGGGTTGAACACCTTTTATTCGGTAGCACAGCAGAAAAGGTTATAAGGAAAGCAACTTGTCCTGTTTTGATAATAAGACCATCTGTCAAGAAATAAAATTTTAATTTCTCTTTTCAATTAAAGCAGTTTCCCCCGCCTTTATAATTTTCAAGAATGAATCAACTTTTAAACTTGCGCCTCCAACAAGAGCCCCATCAACATCTGGTTGTGAAAGAAGTGAATAAGCATTTTCAGGTGTAACGCTTCCACCATATTGAATTGTTAAATTCAGTGCCACATCCCTATTAAATAAACCAGCAACAAGTTCCCTTATAAATTTTTGTGCCTCCTGCGCCTGCTCGGGCGTAGCGTTCCTACCTGTTCCAATCGCCCAAACAGGTTCATACGCAATTACAACTTTACTCATCTCATCATAAGTTAAACCATCAAGAACACCCCTTACTTGCTTTTCAAGGACTTTAAATGTGTCGCCTCTTTCTCTTTCTTCAAGCGTCTCACCAACACAAACTATGGGTTTTAAGTCAAATTCAATTGCCCTTTTAACTTTCCGATTGACGAATTCATCGGTCTCACCAAAGTATCTTCTTCGCTCCGAATGTCCAAGGATAACATATTCACATTTTACCGATTTCAACATCTTCGGCGAAATTTCCCCCGTAAATGCTCCTTCAACTTCATAAAACATGTTCTGCGCCCCAAGTTTAATACCCGTTTCCTTCAGAATCTCAAATGCGACAAAAAGTGATGTAAATGGAGGACAAACAACAACTTCAACACTTAAATTTTGACCGATCAAATTGTTTTTTAAAGGAAGTAAAAATTCAAATGTCTCTTTAATGTCTTTGTTCATTTTCCAGTTTCCAGCAATTATCATTTTCCTCATTTTTCAGATTTTTCCCCTCTTTTATTTAAAAATAAAAAAGGCATCCCGAGGAAGGGATGCCCAATTCAATTTTACGAGCAACCGCTCGTTGAGCCACAATTAGGACAGACATAACAAGAGCCTGCCCTTTGCATTATCGTTCCACAGCTTGGACAGGGAGGAGCATCAGACTGTGATTCAAAAATTTGTTTTTCATACTTTTCAATCGCTTCACTCCTTAATCCGACCTTTTCCACCTGCGATGAATAAATCCCATTCAAAATATCAGTGTAATCAACATTGCTTGGTTGCTCATCCGGGGTCAAGAACTTTTTACCAAGCCATCTGAAAATATAATCAATAATTGACTTTGCAATTGGTATATCCGGATTATTTGTAAATCCGCTTGGTTCAAATCTCATGTGACTAAATTTATCAACGAGAACCTTCAATGGAACTCCATATTGAAGTGCAAGCGAAATTGCAGTTGCAAACGCGTCCATCAACCCACTCAATGTTGAACCCTCTTTGCTCATCGTTATAAAAATTTCACCAGGTGTTCCATCAGGATACATCCCAACAGTTATGTATCCTTCATGACCAGCGACACTAAATTTATGTGTGATTGATTTCCTTTCATCCGGGAGACGACGGCGCACGGGCTTAAATTCAACTTTCTTTTCCTCCTCAGCTGAAACGGATTTTTTATCATCAACACTTGTTGAAAGTGGTTGCGTCCATTTGCTCCCATCTCGGTAAATTGCTATTGCCTTCAAACCCATCTTCCATGCATCAATATATAATTGCATAACATCATCAACAGTTACATCATTTGGCATATTAACGGTCTTTGAAATCGCCCCAGATATAAACGGCTGAACTGCTGCCATCATCTTAACATGACCCATATAATGAATGAACCTCTGTCCCTTCGCCGGTTTAAATGCGCAATCAAATACCGGTAAATGCTCAGGTCTCAAATGTGGAGCTCCCTCAATCGTATCGTTTTTATCAATGTAATCAACTATTTCCTTTATCTGCTTTTCATCATATCCAAGCTTTTTCAAAGCAAGTGGTACAGTATTATTTACAATCTTAAGAAATCCACCACCGACAAGTTTTTTGTACTTAACAAGAGCGATATCAGGTTCAATTCCCGTTGTATCGCAATCCATCATAAAACCAATTGTCCCTGTTGGCGCAATAACTGTAACCTGTGAATTTCTATATCCATACTTTTGTCCAAGTTCATAGGCTTCGCCCCAAACTCTTCTCGCAGTTTCATACAATTCCTTTGGAATAAAGTTTTTATCAATTTTATCAATATAAGACATATGCTTCCTTATCACACCGAGCATCGGTTCCCTATTAAGTTCAAACCCCCTAAAAGGTCCCATTTCCTTTGCAATTAAAGCTGACTGTTTATATGCTTCACCCGTCATAATTGCAGTTATCACTGCAGCATAAGCTCGCGCAGGCTCACTATCATATGGGAGCCCAAGCGACATAAGCAAAGCCCCAAGATTTGCATAGCCAAGTCCAAGTGGTCTATAATCATGACTGTTTCTCTCAATCGCCTTCGTCGGATAACCCGCATTATCAACTATAATCTCCTGAGCGGTTATCATAATATCAACCGCATGGCAAAACGCTTTAACATCAAAAGTTCCATCTTCTTTTCTAAACTTCATCAAATTCAAAGATGCAAGATTGCACGCTGTATCGTCAAGAAACATAAACTCGGAACATGGATTGCTTGCATTTATCCTGCCTGTATTCGGGCATGTATGCCAACTGTTAATTGTTGTATCAAACTGCATTCCCGGATCACCACATAGCCACGCTGCCTCGGCTATCATTCGCATTATATCTCTCGCCTTGTAAGTATCGCATATCTCGCCTGTCGTGACATATCTTGTATGCCACTCCCCATCTTCCAAAACCGCCTTCATAAACTCATCCGTTACCCTAACAGAATGATTTGCATTTTGAAATTGAACCGAATCATACGCTCCACCAGGGACATTAAAACCAGGATCATATCCCGCCTTTATCAAAATATGGGCTTTTTTCTCTTCCTCCGCTTTTGACTTTATGAAATCAATTATGTCAGGGTGATCAACATTGAGTATAACCATCTTTGCTGCCCTTCTTGTCTTCCCACCGCTTTTTATAACACCTGCAAAAGCATCAAAACCCCGCATAAACGAAACAGGACCACTTGCAACCCCACCACCTGAAAGCTTCTCCTTTGATGAACGAAGCGTTGAAAAGTTCGTCCCTGTGCCAGATCCATACTTAAAAAGCATACCTTCGGTTTTCGCAAGTTCAAGTATTGATTCCATCGTATCTTGAACCGAATTTATA
>NZ_CZVH01000030.1:0-17711 GCF_001458555.1 Candidatus Kryptobacter tengchongensis
CGAACATTGAGAGTAGCATTATATTTGGAGAAATGATGAAAAACTGACTCACCCCCTAACCCCCTCTCTATAAATAGAGAGGGAGAACTAAGGTAGTAAGTTGATGAATTGACCCACCCTCTAACCCCCTCTCTACAACTGTAGAGAGGGGGAACTTAAAGGGGGTGAGTAAAAAAATAAAAATTCCCCCGACATAATTACTTTGCGACTTCATCGCTTTGCACCATGCAATAATTCAACTCCTGTTCCCTCTCTACAATTTTAGAGAGGAGAACTAAAGAGGTGAATTAATAAATTAACTCACCCCTGACCCCCTCTCTAAAATTTAGAGAGGGAGAAAATGCAAAGAGGGTGAGTTGAAAAACTGACTCATCCTCTAACCCCCTCTCTGTAAAATAGAGAGGGGGAACTAAAGGGGGTGAGTTAGAAATAAGCGTAGCAATTTTACAGAAACATAGAACAACGAAAAGATGAAAAATTGACTCACCCCCTAACCCCTTCTCTATAAATAGAGAGGGGGCAAATGAAAAGGGGGTGAGTTGAAAAACTGACTCATCCTCTAACCCCCTCTCTATAAAATAGAGAGGGGGGAAATGAAAAGAGGGTGAGTTAATAAACTCACCCACCAACTCCCTCTTTAAAATTAGAGAGGGAATTTAAGAGAGTTAGTTTAGAAGATGACAGCATCTCAAAAAAAATAAATAAAAAGAAAGACAATGAACAATAAATCAAAAAACAAAAAATTTGGACTTTCTACCCTTGCAATTCACGGCGAAATGAAAGATCAAACATTTCATTCCGTGGTTTATCCAATATACCAAACCTCAACATTTTCAGTTGAAAGATCGGACGATTATCAAAAATTTATTAATGAAGAATCCGACTTTTACATCTATTCACGATATGGTAATCCAACGGTTCGTGAAGTTGAGAAGAAATTAGCGTTAATTGAAAATTGTGAAGATGCAGTTTTATTTTCATCAGGGATGTCCGCAATCACATCCACCGTTTTAAGTTTCATTGAAGCTGGAGATGAAATCATATCTTTAAGCTCAATCTACGGGATGACATATAGATTTTTCAGAGATTATCTCCCAAAGTTCGGAGTTAAAGTTAATTTCGTTGATCTGGAAGATATTGATAAAATTGAAAATTTCATCACAGATAAAACGAAATTGATTTACTTTGAAACACCCGTAAATCCAACCACGAGAATTGTTGATATTGAAAAACTTGTAAACTTTGCCAGAAAGAATAATATCTTGACGGTTATAGATAACACATTCGCAACCCCGGTTAATCAAAATCCAGCTGATTTCGGGGTTGATATAATAATACACAGCGCAACCAAATATCTTTCAGGGCATAGTGATCTTATACTTGGATGTGCGATCTCCGACAAATTCAAAATTGAAAAAATAAGAAAAACTAAAAACACGCTTGGCGGAAATCCCGACCCGCATCAAGTATTTTTACTTGGGCGAAGTTTGAAAACACTTGAATTAAGAGTTGAAAAACAAAATGAAAACGCATTGAAAATTGCACAATTTTTATCCAATCATAAAAAAGTTAGAAGAGTTTTCTACCCCGGGCTTGCTTCACATCCAGAACATGAGATCGCAAAGAAACAGATGAGGGGATTCGGCGGTATGCTTTCATTTGAGTTAAATGGGGGATTAGAAGATGCAAAAAAATTCTGCGATTCGCTAAAAGTTGCACTTAACGCAACAAGTCTTGGAAGCGTTGAAACGCTTGTGAGCATACCAGTTTTAACCTCACATATAAAAATGAGTAAAGATGAACTTGAAAAAGCCGGAATTACCGAGTCAATGGTTCGGATTTCGGTTGGAATTGAAAATATAGAGGATTTATTATGGGATTTTGAGCAGGCTTTAAATTCAATTTAAAATGAAAAGGCGTGCTTTCGCACGCCCTTAGAAATTTCACTTTAATTCCTCAAGTACCTTTGCTATTTTATTAACATCTGGAACATTTGGGATGCCATGTTCTTCAACATAGCGGACGATCCCTTCCTTATCAACAACGACCGTCACACGATTGTGAATTCCTTTATCCTCAAGGTAAACGCCATATTTTCTTCCAACCTCACCCTTTGGATGGAAATCCGCAAGCAGCGGATAACTTATCTTCATTTTCTCCGCAAACGCTTTATGTGTCCATGTGCTATCAACACTTATCCCGAAAATTTGAGCGTTCAATGCTTCAAAAATTTTCAAAGCATCAACAAAGCAAGCATGTTCATTTGTGCACACGGGGCTAAAGTCAAGCGGATAAAAAACAAGGACTACATTCTTACCCCTGAAATCACTTAATTTATATTCTTTATCGTCATGCCCTTTAAGAGTAAAGTCTGGTGCTTGATCTCCAACTTTTATCATAATGCATCTCCTTTAATTTGTTTTTAAAAATTCGGTTTTAAATATAACAATCCTTAAACAAATTTCAAAACTTAACAATTTTTACCTCGTTCCCCGCCTTTATAAAACCACCTCTCAAAATATCCTTGACATAGAACTCAAATGGTTTAATTTTCTCAATATCCAAAATCACATCTCCGATTTCAACAAGAAACCTTTTGGGTAAATCAATTTCTTCTTCTTTTTTAAAAATAAAAATTGCGAATTTATCATCGCTCAATTTAGTATCCTCACTCTGGCGAAGCAAAATTTTGATAATATCCGCTTGAACTGAATCAATAAAAAAACTTCCCCTTACGGCTCTTAACAACGCCCTATCCCTTACGACCCTTTGCCCGTTCTCAAGCGTAAGTTGAATGTATAAAACAGAAGCAAACATTTACATGCGATTTAAATTTTTAAATATCAATTTTAAATTTATCCTTCACTCCGAAATTATGCAAAATAGTTTGATTTCATCTCAACCGGACTTAAAACTTGACTTTTAAATTAGAAAGTTTTAAATTAAGACAAAATCTGTCTTAATTTAAACGAACATACTTTTAAAGAATAAAAATAACCTTCAAATTAGCACCTTCCGAAAAAAATAGTTTCTTTTACATAGGAACAAAAACGGAGGTTGCTATGGCGGTGATAAATTTAATTGCCGTGCTAATTTTCATCATTTTTTCCATCGTTATTTTTGGGGTTTACGCATATTTTTTCAACTCAACCAGAAGACCAGCCGAGGGGGCGGATTATTATAAAGTTGTCACGAAACTTCGTGTTCCCTTCTTTTTTCTTATTTTGCTTTTATTGATCGCCGGGCTTGTGCTCACTCTCCCTAAAGTTCCTTATCCATCAAGTGGGCAATTTCCAGATGCAGTTGTTTATGTCGTCGGAAAACAGTTTTCATTTGCCTTTGATACTCAACCAATTGAAACTGAAGAAAGATGGAAAGAAAGAACAGAAGCCGAGCCAGTTCAGGTGCCTTCGGATAAATGGATTGAATTTAGAGTTACAAGTTTAGATGTAAATCACGGGTTCAGCCTCTATGATGAGAACGGAAAACTTCTCGGACAGACACAGGCAATGCCAGGATATGTCAATCGCTTGTTTATAAAATTTGATCAACCCGGATTTTACACTGCTTATTGTATGGAACTCTGTGGAAACTCACATCATGCGATGAAAGGTATAATTGAAGTTGTTGAAACGAGGAGTTTTAGTTCAAAAATTCCAAATTAAAAATGGGGGTTTAAAATGACAGAGGTAGCAATAAAAGCGGAAGCAATTGAGATAGAGGCGAAGGTGAAAAAATTAACTCTTATATGGACTGGGTTAACTTTTGTTCTATTCCCAATTCTTGGATTGCTTGGTTTTCTGATGCGGTTTGTTCAGAGCAATATCTTCCCAGCATTCCCACCAGAATGGTTTTATTCAATTTTAACTCTTCACGGCGTGGGGATGGTTGGATTGTGGTATGTTGAAGGGATGACAGCTGTTATATATCTTCTTTCAAAATATGTAAAGCCAAATACAGCTGTTTCTTGGTTTTCGTTTGCACTGACGCTTGTAGGTGTTGCGTTAATTATAATTTCAACAATCGGTGGCAAGTTTGGAGCCGGTTGGTATTTTCTTTATCCATTGCCTTACAAATCAGCCGAAATCTGGCCTAATTGGGCAACCGACTTTTATCTCATTGGGCTTGGAATTCTTGGAATTGCGTGGACTGTCTGGGTGATAGATGTTTTAAGAGCGATAGCTCAAAGATATTCACTTAATCAGGCGCTTGCATGGCATTATCTTGCTGGTAAAGTTGAACCGGAAACCCCACCAATTATTTTAATTGTCACAGTTTCGTGTATCGCTGCTATAACTGGATTTCTGGCAGCTGTTGCGTTGCTTTTACTGTTTTTATTTGATAGGGTTTCCGGCACACCAGCTGATCCGCTGCTTATGAAAAATCTTGTCTTTTACTTTGGGCATGTGCTTGTAAATATCACAATGTATCTTGGCGTCGCAATCCTTTATGAAGTATTGCCTCAATATACGCAGAGACCGTGGAAGACAAATAAACTTGTCGCCTTTGCCTGGAACACAGTTCTATTCCTTGTTCTTTTTGCTTACTTCCATCATTTGTATATGGATTTCGTTCAACCAAAAGCTTTCCAAATAATAGGTCAATTTGCTTCGTATTTTATTTCAGTTCCAGCTGCGGTGGTGACAATTTTCAGCGCTCTTGCAATGATTTACAGGACAAAGGTTAACTGGACGCTTGGATCTTCATTGGTATTTCTTGGGACTATGGGCTGGGCTGTTGGGGGAGTTGCAGCTGTGATTGATTCTTCAATTGCTGTTAATTTTAGGTTTCATAATACGCTCTGGGTCCCGGCACATTTTCATACATACTTCCTGATGGGGGTTGTGCTTATGATTCTTGGATTTATATATCACTTTTCACAGGAACATTCAAAAATTCCTGATAACTCAAAACTTGCAAGGTTAACCCTCTGGTTAATTTTAATAGGAGGTTACGGTTTCTTAAGCATGTTTTACACAGGTGGAGCATTGTTTGTCCCAAGAAGATATGCGCTTTATCCATCTACTTTTTCAGCCGGGGTGACAATAGCTCAAATAAGTATTGTTTTTGTCAGTATATTAACGATTGGCTTACTCTTATACCTAATTCAAACGATAAGAAGATGGGCAAGATCATTTTAGTAATTTTACTGGCGCTGGGGCAAACCGCCCTGGCGCAGGATTCATCTGAAATAAATAATCTGTTTCCCTCAGAGGAAAGATACCTGTATAAAGACATATCAGATGTTAAACTTGTAGATTCCAACGGCAAAATTACTTCTTTATCAAAAATTTGGCATGAAAAACCTATTCTTCTCACCTTGATTTTCTCCCGCTGTGCTGGAATTTGCTCACCCCTTATTTCATCTTTGAAATTCTCAGTTGACAAAATAAAGGAAAATAAGAATTTTTATATCGTTGTTTTAAGCTTTGATACTGCTGATACACAAGAGGATATGAAAGTTTTAAAAGAGGAGGGGTTTGAACTTGGTGAGAATGAAAATTGGATATTTGGGATTTTTGCTGAAAAAGATGAAATTAAAAAATTATCAAAGGAGATAGGATTTTGGTATAAGTGGGTTGACTCAACAGGACAGTATGATCATCCAGGAATTGTTGTTGGAATAAGACAAGGCAAGATAGTAAGGATTTTAGTTGGGGGCAATATAACCCTTGTAAAACTGCGCGAGGTAGTTCAGGAAATTAAGGGCGAATTTGTGCCGTTCTATGGGACTCAGAGAAACGTTGCTTTCAAATGTTTAAATTACGACCCTGAAACCGGAAATGTAAAGATAGGATTCGGAACAGTTATATTATTTATCCCCGCTCTTTTAACACTTGCAGTAACTCTTTCAATTTTTTATCTAACCCCAAAAACAAAAAATAAAATGGAGGTTAAAAATGCTTCGCAATTCTAAATTGTTTTATCCTTTGCTTGCTTTGTTATTTCTTTTCATGTTAAGTGAGATTGCCACCGGTATCCCGCTTTTCGCACGAAAGTATAATCGCTCTTGTTTCACATGTCATACATCACCACCGATGTTGAATGAGTTCGGACGAAGATTCCAATCAAATGGTTATCAACTTCCCGGCACCGTTGAATCAACGCCTATCTGGATGTCAAATCAACTTCCATTTGCAGCGATGCTCCGCTCAGTTTTTTCGTGGACGAGAGAAGAAGCGGAAGGGACAAAGAAATCAACATTTACATTTGAGCGAACAGGTGCTGATATATTTACAGCAGGAACGCTCGGAAAGCATTTATCTTATTTTGCTGCTGTTGTCGTTGATCCCGCTGAAGGTGGCGGTTATGAAGCAGCAGTTGAAGTTGTCCATGTAATTTATAACAATATCTTACCAATGAGCAACTTGAACTTAAAATTTGGCTCCTTCCGACTTGACCTTCCCTACCCTGTTAATCTCGCATTGAGCGAAGCTGGATATCTTGTTTATGAGCATATTTCAGAAGTTAAAGCAGATAATCAAGTTGAGGCTGAATTTTCACTCGCTAAACCACAGATCGGGGTTTCAGTTTACGGTTTTCTCCCACAGGTTCTTGATGGGTTAAGATATGAAGTTGCAATTGTAAATGGAACAAATGTAAGTGAGGATATAGATAACACCCCTGATTTGTATGTCAGATTAAATCAAAGTATATGGTTAAATAATGCACCGTTTAGAGCAGGTATACTTTACTATCTTGGTAAAATGAAGGGAAGTGTAGAGGAAAATAATTTCAACCGATTTGGTTTTGATGCCGAAATTTATGATCCATGGGCTAAAAAAGTAAATGTTTATTTCCAGTATTTAACAGCCACTGATAAAGTTGCAGGTCAAGAATTAAAAATGAATGGTGGATTCATAGGAGCGAATATCTTTATACTTCCAGAGAAGCTTGTAGGCTTTACAAGATATGATTTTAAAAAAGCTGAGGATGTCAAAACAAATCAATTTTCAATTGGTTTAAGATATCATCTTGCTCCGAATGTTTTTCTAACTGGCGAGTTTATAAATTCTAAAGAAGGGGAAATGAAAACGAACAAGTTCATGCTGATGACTCATTTACTATTTTAAAATGAAATTTTAAACCAAAAAACGGAGGTTTCAAATGAAGATAAAGTTATTTTCAGTTCTGTTTATACTTGGGGTTTTCATATACGGCTTTACAGGAAATGATCAACCGAATAGACCCTCAAAAGATGTTATAGAGCAAGGTAAAAAAGTTTTTAATTACGTCTGTGCGCCATGCCACGGAAAGGACGGAAAAGGAGATGGGGTTGTAAGTTCTACAATTTTTGTTAAACCAAGGAATTTCACAACAGGTGTGTATAAGTTTAGATCAACTGAAAGTGGAAACCTGCCAACAGACTCGGATTTGTATGAATCAATCTCACTTGGCTTCCATAATACAGCGATGCCATCATTTACTAATCTTTCCCCAGAAGATAGATTTGCAGTGATGGAGTACATCAAAACATTTTCGGAAAGATTTTCAAACCCAAATGAATATCCTTTGAAAATAATTGAGCCTGCGAATCAAATACCACTTTCACCAGAGAGCGTAGCTAAAGGGAGAGAAATTTACCTCAGAATGAAATGCTGGGAATGCCATGGTGTAAGTGGCAAGGGCGATGGTCCCGCAGCAAAACACGGCTTTAAAGATGATTGGGGAAATAAGATATTGATTCCGGATTTAACAAACCCAAATGAAGTTAAAAGAGCTACAACAGTTGAGGAAATTTACCTCGTTTTCACAACTGGTTTAAATGGAAGCCCGATGCCTTCGTATAAAGAAGTTTTGACCGATGAAGAAAGGTGGCATCTTGCAAATTACATTTATGCACTTATTCATGGGATTGCACTTTACGATGGAAAGACAATTGAGCAATTGAAAACACCGTAAATGATAGCTTCTCAACTGTCATTGTCGCTAAGCCCTAAAGGTCCTAAGGAGCTCATAGAACCTTTGGACTTTAGGGATGCCCCCTGGGACGAGCAGAAGCGTGGCGATCTTTTCAAAATTAACTCACCCCCTACCCCCCTCTCTATAATTTTAGAGGGAGTGGAAATGAAAAGGGAGGCGAGTTGAAAAATTGACTCACCCCCCATCCCCCTCTCTAAAAATTAGAGAGGGGGAATTAAAGGGGGTGAGTTGAAAAATTGACTTACCTCCCAACCTCTTCTCTTAAAATTAGAGTGGGGAAAAATTAAAAAGGGGCGAGTTGAAAAATTGACTCACCCCCTATCCCCCTCTCTAAAAATTTAGAGAGGGGGAATTAAAGGGGGTGAGTTAAAAAGGTTATCAAACAATCTTATGCTCCACCTTCTGCCTCTTTATATCTGCCATGCTTTATAACCTTTCCTTCAACTATATAAACGACATCCTCTCCTATATTTGTAGCAAGATCCGCAATTCTCTCAAGATTCCTTGATATCCTTTCAATATGAATTGCCCTTTCAATTGTCGTTGGGTCAGAGATCATATATGTAATTAACTCCCGCAGAATCTGGTCTCGGTAAGCGTCAACTATATCGTCCCTTTCACAAACGTTTTTCGCAAGATTTGAATCATTTTTTATAAAGGCATCAATGCTATCTTTAAGCATCCTAATTGTTTCTTCTGCCATCTTTGGTAGATCAATCAAGGGTTTAACTTGCGGTCTTTCAATCAGAAAAAGAGCACTATCAGCTATATTTTCAGCCATATCTCCAATTCGCTCAAGATCGTTATTCATTTTTAAAATCATTATAACAGTTCTCAAATCGCGAGCCTCCGGTTGAAATCTTGCGATTAAATTAACACACATTTCATCTATTTCAATTTCATTTTCGTTGGATCTTGGCTCATCAACTTGAATCACTTCAAGAAGAAGCTGTCTATCCTTGTTTAAAAGCCCTCTGATGCTTTTCTCAATCATGCTTTCAACAAGATTTCCCTGTTCAATGATTTTTTCTTTAAGTTTATTTAATTTTTCATAAAACATAAAGTTCACCTATAAATTAATTTATCCAATTTTACCTGCGAGAAACTCCTCTGTTTTCTCATGGGATGGTCTTGTAAATACAATATCCGTTGGACCATACTCAATTAGCTCTCCAAGATACATAAATGCAACATAATCTGAAATTCTTCCAGCTTGCCCGACATTATGGGTAACTATAACTATCGTTACGGTATCTTTCAATTGCTCAATCAATTCCTCAATTCTCATTGTTGCAACTGGATCAAGCGCTGAGGTTGGCTCATCAAGTAGAATGATATCTGGTTTCATTGCCAGTGCTCTTGCGATGCAAAGACGCTGTTGTTGTCCACCTGATAAAAAAGTCCCCCTCTTATTGAGTCGGTCTTTCACTTCATCCCAAAGCGAAACCTTTTTCAAAGTTTCTTCAACTATTTCATCAGCTTCACTTTTCTTAAGTTTTATCCCATTTAGAATATATCCAGCTATCACATTCTCATATATTGTCATTGTCGGGAAGGGATTAGGTCTTTGAAAAACCATTCCAATTTTTCTTCTCACAAGCATTGGATCAATTGAATATATGTCAATTTCTTCCCTCTTATAAGAATTTTCAATAAGATAAACTTTCCCTTCAACTCTTGCTTTGGGTGAAAGTTCATGCATTCTGTTAAAGCAACGAATAAGTGTGGTTTTACCGCATCCAGAAGGACCCATGATCGCAGTTATACTATTCCTCACTATGGAAAGACTTACATTTTTTACAACGACATGTTCGTCGTATGAAGCGGTCAAATTTTCAGTTCTCAAAACTATATCAATCATTCTCTATAAAAAATTTGTTTTTCATCCCAAAAAGTTTAGATAAAATCATCTTTTGCTTAACAATCTCGTTATCACATTTAAAGATAAGACAAAAATAACCAAAATACAAGATGCCCCCCATGCTTTTGACCACCAATCTTCATAAGGACTCACTGCGTAGGTAAAAATTAGAAGTGGCATTGCACTTATTGGTTTAAGTATATTGAAATTTAAAAATGGATTCCCGAATGCTGTGAAAAGCAAAGGAGCTGTCTCCCCAGCTATTCTTGCAACCCCAGCAAGTATCCCCGTTAAAATACCACTTAAACCAGCTGGAATTATAACCCTCAAAATTGTTCTATAATAAGGCACACCAAGCGCAAGCGAAGCTTCTTTTATTTCATTAGGGATTAACTTTAAAATTTCCTCTGTTGATTTTATAACAAGCGGTAACATCATTATTCCAAGTGCAACCCCTCCAGATAAAGCTGAAAAATGCCCCATTGGCTTAACAACCCAGAGATAAGCAATTATTCCAATTACAATTGACGGAACCCCTTGTAAAATTTCCGATACAAGTCGCGAGAAAAACGCAATTTTACCTTCAGGGTGTTCAGAAAGATAAATTCCAACCATAATGCCCAAAGGAACAGAGAGAAATAAAGCGATCAAAATTAAAATTATCGTCCCGACCAGTGCATTTAAAATCCCGCCCCCGGGTTCACCAACAGGCTTAGGAAGAGTTGTTAAAAACTCCCAATTGATAACAGATATCCCATTTTTCAAAATAAAGTAAAGAACAAGCAGAAAAGGTATGGTGGATAAAAGTCCAATAAAAGTTAATAAAACTGAAATTGCTTTGCTTTTGATTATTCTAAAATACATAACTTTTCATTTTCAATGTTGTAATTTTTTCAAAATGAATCTGCCAATTAAATTTACCACCGTAGTTATTATAAACAGGGTCATGCCAAGATACATCAAGCTTGAAAGATATACCTCGCTGGTTGCCTCTGTAAATTCATTTGCTATGACGCTTGCTATTGTATTTCCGGGACTAAATATATTCTCAGGAATCCCGTGATAGTTTCCGATTACCATTGTGACAGCCATTGTTTCACCGAGTGCGCGACCAAGTGATAAAATTACCCCGGCAATTATTCCCGATCTTGCGTAGGGAAGCATAACTTTTTTTATCATTTCCCAGCGTGTTGCCCCAAGTGCATAGGCTGCCTCTTTAAGCTCATTTGGGACAAGTCGCATCGCATCTTTCCCAATTGAAGCCGAATAAGGTAAAATCATAAAAGCAAGAATTATTGACGCTGTTAAAATACCAACTCCATATGGAGTAACGCCAATTTTTATTTCAAACTCCCGAACCAATGGAACAAGAAAAAACAACCCCCAAAAACCAAGCACAACCGATGGGACACCAGCAATTAACTCGGTCAAATATCTTAAAATCTCAGCAAAAAAACCTTTTTGAAAATACTCACCAAGGACTATGCTTATCGCAATTGAAAATGGCAAAGAAATAGCAAGAGATATAAAAGATGTCACAAGCGTTCCGTAAATATAAGGCAATGCACCAAACTTCTCTTGAACCGGATCCCAGATAACACCTGTAAAAAAGGATAATCCAAATTTTTTCAAAGATACAAGCGATGCGTTAAATAAACTCAAGAAAAACCCAACACCAAGGATAATTAAAATAACCGCTGAAACAGCCAAAATTAAGTTGAATATTTTATCTTTATTTAATTCCCACCTCTTTATAAACTGGCTTGCCATTATATGTTATCGTTTTGATTAAAGCTTCTGCCTTTTTAACGACTTCAGGTGGTAACTTCGCATAATCAAGTGGCTCTGTATGCGCTTGCCCTTCATGTATCATCCACCATAAAAGTTTTACAAGTTGTTTAGCTCTCTCAAGAGATCTGTTTTTATAATTTTGCTCTTTATAAATAAGTATCCAAGTGAAGCTACTTATCGGATAGCCATCTTCGGCATCGGTATCTGTGACTGATACTCTTGTGTCACTTGGAATATCTACCTTCGCAGAAGAAGTGATAGAAAATAACTCTGGTTTTATGAATTTTCCTTTTTTATTTTTAATCAAAGCTACAGGTAATTTATTTTGTTTCGCATAGATTAACTCAACATATCCTATACTCCCTGGGATTTGTTTAACAAGCCCTGTAACCCCTTCATTTCCTTTGCCACCAAGTCCAACTGGCCATGCTACTGAAGTGCCACGACCAACTTTGGTTTCCCACTCCTTACTTACTTTTGATAGATAATCAACGAAAACAAATGTAGTCCCGCTCCCATCAGACCTATGAATTACAGTTATATTCATATTTGGCAATTTCACATCAGGGTTTAGAGATACAAGCTTTGGATCATTCCATTTTTTAATTTTTCCAAGATAGATATCCGCTATGACATCAGGAGTTAATTTAAGTTCTGGGTTTCCAGGCAAATTATAGGTTATCACGACAGCACCAAGACAAATTGGGATATGAATAACTGGTGAATCAAACTCCCTAAGTTGAGCCTCGGAAAGAAAAGCGTCGGAAGCTCCAAAATCAACGGTTTTTTCCTTCAACTGCCTTATTCCACCGCCCGAACCAATTGATTGATAATTAACCTTTATCCCAGTTTTTTTGTAATAATCATCAAACATTTTTGAATAGAGAACATATGGAAATGTAGCACCCGCTCCAAGAAGCTCTCTGTCTTGAGAAATTAGAAAAGATGTTAGTAGGAAAGATAAGGTAAGCGTAGTGAAGATTTTTTTCAAATCCATCCGTTTAAGGTGTTTATATTTTTTATTCATGCGAAAGTTAACTTTCAAAGGTTAAAATTTTGTTAAAGAAATATTAAGAAATCGTTAAATCAAATTTTAATTTCTTTCGGTTTAATTTTGTCTTGCTTTTTAACAGGGAGCACAATTTCAAACCTTGTTCCAATGCCAACCTTGCTTTCAACATTTATTTTACCATTATACATCAAAACAATATGCTTCACAATTGACAACCCAAGTCCCGTTCCTCCACTTTGCCTTGACCTTGACTTGTCCACAACATAAAATCTTTCAAATATCCTTGGAATATGCTCCCTTGGGATACCTATTCCCGTATCTTCAACGATTATCCTTATTGCGTTTGGTTTTCTTTCAGAATGCTGTTTATATGGTTCAATCCTGATCTTTATACCACCTTTGTCGGTATATTTTACAGCGTTATCCACGAGATTGAAAAGCATTTGCTCAATTCTATATGGGTCAGCATAAAATTCAGGGAGCTCATCTGATATGTTAAGTTCACAAGATAATTTTTTATCCTTCAAAGTTTTCTCATACATCTTTAAAATTCCATTGAGGATCTTTTTAAAATCAATCTTTTCTTCCTCAAATTTTACTCCATATTCAACCTCCGAAAGTATCAAAAGGTCATTTATAATTCTTATCAATCTATCTGTATTTCTTTTCACGGGGTCAAGGTAAATTATAATCTCATTAATTTGTTTAAACTTTTTCCCTATTCTTTTAAGTTCTTCCTCAAGCGTTTCAATATAGCCTTTTATATTTGAAAGTGGGGTTTTCAACTCATGTGAGATATTCTCTACAAGTTCCCTTTTTATCTCAACAAGTTCTTTAGCCAAACTTATATCGTCAAAAATTATAAACACTTCCTCATCATTGCCTTTAAATGCGCTAACATTAAAAGTTTTCCCATAAATTTCAATCTCTCGTGAAAGTTTCAAATTATCCCACTTACCCCTATACCCAACTGCATATTTAATGAACTCAATCAAATTAAAATCACGAATTATTTCCCAGTAAAACTTTCCATCCCCGATTTTCTCAGCAGTCTGAATTAACACGCCCATCTTTGAAAAAAGATCAAAAAACTTACCATTGTAATACTTTATCTTTCCGTTATCATCAACAAGCAAAATGGCATTTGGTAAAGATTCAAGAAAAAACTTAAATTTTTCTTCTTTTTCTTCAAGAGTTTTCAAAAGATTCTCATATTCAAACAGCAACTTATCAATTTCCCTCTCCGTTTCCCATAGAGTTATCTCATCGGCTGATGACTTCTTAAAGATGGAAAAGTTTTTTATTTTATCATTGATTTTTTGCAATGGGTTAATAAAGTTTTTCAAACACCAGAGCCCAAATAAAAGCGCGCAAACAATACCAATGATGGGGTTGATAAAAAGCAACACAACTGTCAAAATCAAAAATATGAAAAAATAAATTTTGATGTTTTTCATTTTTCACTCAGATTCAATTTTATATCCAAGCCCGCGAACACTTTTGATTAACTTTCCCGCTTTACCAAGTTTATCTCTTAACTTTTTTATATGAACATCAATCGTCCGATCAAATATGAATTTACTGCTTCCCCACACAGAGTTAAGGATCTGCTCCCGTGAGAAAACCCATCCAGGTTTTTCAGCAAGACATTTGAGTATCTTGAATTCAGTCAAGGTAAGATCAACTTTTTCATTCCCAACATAAACTTCCATCCTGTTTACATCAATCGTAAGCATATCACCTACTTTAATAATTTCAGATTTTTGTTCCCCTACCGATGTTCTTCTTAAGACTGCTTTCACCCTTGCCATAAGCTCACGGGGAGAAAACGGTTTGGTCACATAATCATCTGCTCCAAGTTCAAGCCCAACTATTTTGTCCACTTCATCAATTTTTGCAGTTAAAATTATTATCGGTAATTTTGATGTAGCAGGATCACTTCGCAATTTCTTACAAATCTCAAGCCCGTCAATATCAGGCAACATCAAATCAAGAATTAAAAGGTCAGGGATATCAGTTGAAAGATATCTGAGAAAAGATTCAGCATTTTCAAATTTTTTCGCTTTGAAACCAGCTTTTTGTGCGTGTAATGCTATAAGTTCAAGTATATCTTTGTCATCTTCAATTATTGCGATTGTTTTTTCAGCCATTTTTTATTTCGCTTTAAATTTTTTATCATAATTAAGGACATTGTATTTATTGAGGATTTCCAGAACTTTACCTATTGGTATTGCCTCAACCTTTCTGCCCATATATCCAGTTATCGTCGTTGCTTTTAAAATTGAGTTGTAAATTGCTTCTTCTGTTGCTTCTACGACAGCTTGAAAAAGTGGTGAAAGAGCAAAGTTTGGCAAAACTTTTATTGTTTGCGGTTGATAATCCTCTATTGATTTAATTCTACAATCTGGATTTATAGAAAAAGCTATGACATAATCACCGCTTCCGTTTGTAGATGGGGAACCAGTCCTTGCAAGTCCAAGCATTGCTCTTTTTGCAAGTCGTTTTAATTGATTTGGCATAAGTGGAGCATCTGTTGCGATCACAATTATAATTGAGCCATCTGCTTTTTCAAGCTCATTTTTAAGATAAAACTTGCCAAGTTCAAGCCCAACAGGTGCTCCGTTTATGCTTAAAATTCCACCAAAATTTGTTTGCACGAGAACTCCTACCGTCCATCCACCAAGATTTTTGGGTAAAACCCTTGAAGCTGTTCCTATCCCCCCTTTCCAGCCAAACGCGATCGTCCCAGTCCCAGCTCCAACCGAACCTTCCTCAACTTCTCCAGAACTTGCAGAATTTATCGCATCAAGAACATCTTGATATGTGATAACTCTATCTTGAATTTTGTTAAGATAGCCATCATTTGTTTCCCCAACGACGGGATTAACGGAGCGGATCTCCATCCCGGATTTTTCAAGTGTAAACTGAATTAACGCATCCGCAACCTTTGGCACCGCAAGTGTGTTAGTAAGGGCAATTGGTGTTTCAAGTTCCCCAAGCTCTTCAATTTGAGTTGAGCCGACAAATTTTCCAAACGCATTTCCAGCATAAAACGCGCAGGGAACTTTTTCCTTAAATATATCACCTTCATGCGGGATTATCACCGTAACTCCCGTCCTTATACTATCACCTTTGATTATCGTTTTATGTCCAACTTTTACCCCTTTAACATCGGTGATCGCATTATATTTTCCAGTTGGTAAGATCCCAACCGCAATTCCCAATTCTCTTGCCCTATACCTTCTTTCGCTTTCCTGTGAGAGCATGGTTGAAGTAAAAATTTGTTGCAAAAAAATTAACAAGAATAAAACTTTCATTCTTCCTCACCCCATTTTTTGTAAAGGTTATGTTTTACTCCAAAAAGAGTTAAAACTTTCCCAGCTATGAAATCAGCAAGCTCTTCAAATGTCCTTGGCTTATGATAGAAAGCTGGGGAAGCCGGAAGAATTTTAGCACCAGCTTGAGTAAGTGTAAGCATATTTTGAATGTGAATTAAATTCAACGGGGTCTCACGAAAAACAAGAACGAGAGGGCGATTTTCCTTCAAACAAACATCCGCGGAACGCTCAATTAAATTTGAAGATGTCCCATTTGCAATCCCAGAAAGCGTCTTAACAGAACAGGGAACCACAATCATACCATCCGTTTCAAAAGAGCCACTTGAAATCCTCGCTTTTAAATCTCTGAAATTGTATTTTACGATCTCGCCATTCTCAATCTCTGAACCAAACATCTTTCTAAAAATTTCCATTGGCTCCCCAGCCCTAAGATCAATCCCGCATTCATCCTTTAAAACAAAATTTCCATAGTCCGAAACAATAAGATGAATTTCAAAACCGTGGATCAAAAATGCCCTTATCGTCCTCACCGCATAAATTCCACCACTTGCGCCCGATACTCCAATTATCACCCTCCGCTTATTTGACATTTGAAAATCCTCCCTACCTTTCGTTTCAAAATTTTTAAACTATATCTTTCAACAAGCATAAGAAAAATTAAAAATGGTAAAAGCACAAAATAACTTTTAGAGATTATAACTAATCCATAGATTCCCTTCTCAAATATCACAGCTATGAAAACCGCTATCAATGCAAAAATCTGGGCAAATATCTTCTCGGCTGAACTTAACTTTTCATATGGCTGACTTAAAGGCAAATTAACGAAAAAAAGCAAGGCAAAATTAAAAAATACCTTCAGGATCAAAAGCGTTATGAAAATATGCAGAAAGACGGATAAAAACTCACCCGTCCTGATCAAATATGTAAAGAAGAAAATAACGAGCAATGGAATTAAAATATGATGCCAGAGAACCATAAAACCAGAGCGAAATGTCTCATAAATTTCATCCATGCCGATGAAGTTATAAACCCAGTTTGCTTCATAATCCCGATGATTTTGTATAGCGGTAATCCCAGCGATGACATTAAAGAAAAGTGAAATTAACATCATAACATTTGCCCTTGATGCTGGTTCAAGAATTGGATTTCCAACCCGATCTAAAGTTAAAAGGTAGACGGCTATTGCAATTGATATAACAAATGCTGATAAAATTTTGACCCTGATAGACCTGTCCCTTCTTAAGTAGACATAAACGAGCTCATAAATTGCAAATGTTGACCCCGTTTTGAAGAATAATTTTTTAAACTTTTTCAAAATTTCAATGAACCAGTAACTCACACCTTCACCTCTTCCCGAATTATACCCAACAAGTATGTTCTTGAGATTTTCAAGCTTCAGAAAGAAAACAGGACTTATTAGAAGTATCAAAAACCCAATCACGATAATTTCAAAAAACTTTAAACTCTCATAACCAACGCCCGACAATATGATAAAAATTTTTGGAAAAACAAATTGTGGTAAAATCGCAATGAATGAAAATTTCCTGTCCAGAAGTGTAAATATGCCATCGCTTTCATTAGAGGTAAGGTATTTGTTAAGCGCTTGATAAATGAAAAACACAGCGAAGACAGCAAAAATTTGCAGTGGGAAAATAAATTTTTTGAGCCTTTCAATCTTGATCCCCCTTCCAAGAAAAAGCAATCCAAGAAGCACAAAATTTGAAATTAAAACCACATATAAAAACGAAACGAATAGATATGAAAGTGAAATTTTCAAAAACGAATT
>NZ_CZVH01000031.1:0-17582 GCF_001458555.1 Candidatus Kryptobacter tengchongensis
ATATCAAAAAATAATCCCGTTGCAAGCGTCCCCGACAAAACAACTGCAAAACCCGCAACAATTGCTATCACCGCAAGTCGTCTCATAATGCTAGATTTTACAATGGCGATATACCTTGACTTATACTCCTCAAGCAACAACGGCGAATGAGAAATCAAAATGTGAAGTATGTTAAAAGTTAAAAATCCAGAAACAAATGTGCCAGCAACCTCTATCGCAAGGAAAACTCTGCTAAGTGCCAACCCTGAAAAACTAAGTTTCAAAAACCAGAGCCATAAAACTGGTTCAACTAAGAAATAAAGAGAGAATAATTTAATCCACTTGCTCCTGCGAGGTGCTTTTTTACACACATCTTTATTTGTTAACATTATATCGCCAAGGGTAAAATAAGCAATAAAAAATTGTAATTGAATCAAGACATAAAAAATATCGGTGAGAAGATGAAGCATTTTTTCATAAGATTGCACCCAAAAATACGGAAACAACAAAACAACAAAAGCGCCCCCAGGTATCAAAATCTTTTTTAAAGAAGAGCTTAAATCACCAATCCCTGTCAATCTTATAAAGAAATTATAAAGGGAAAATACCCCAAAGATAAGAAGAAATCCGCCAATGATGTAAAGTATCTGTATTAAAACGAGTTCAGCGCTCGTTATAAGCCCAAATCTTGCCGTTATGTAAAAAGCCTCATAAACAGCTATCAAATAAAAAACGGCGGAGAAAAACAGAAGTGAAGACCCCGTTCTTTTCCCTGTTTCAAATGTAAATCTATAAGCTAAAGCGGTAAGCGAGAGGACAGGCAAAAGAACATAAAAAAATTCAAGTGCTCCGCTTATAACATCAAAAACATAACTTTGCATAAAAAATAAATTTTTTGTTTCACATCGTAAAATCCTTTACGAAATACATCTTTGCCAAAAATTCACTATTTTCACCCGAAATAAATCAACTATTTCTGTTCCTGCGGGGTTGCAGCAGGTTGAGATTGACCGGGCTGAGGTGCAGGAACAGTAATTGGTGGAACCGATTTTGCCCTTTGTTGAATTATGCTTTCACGAACACTTTCGGGTGTCTTCCCTGGTAGAAAGAAAAGATTAATTATAATTGCAAGCAAAAGAAAAATTGCACCAAGTGTAATCGTTGCTTTGCTAAGAAAGTCTGCAGTTCTTCTGATCCCAAAAACTGTCCCAAAACCTGCTCCGCCAAACGCTCCAGCAAGACCACCACCTCTTCCAGCTTGAAGCAAAACTGCGATAACAAGAAAAATAGCAATTATTATCTCAATCGCAACAAGAACACCATACATTTTTAAATCGTCTCCGGAATTTTGTTTTTCATACATTTAAAAATCAAGTTTAAACTCCTTAATCAACTTGCTTCTCTTGTGTTCCTTATTCAAAAAGGAATTAAGAAGCAACTTTGCTTTTATCAAATTTAAAAAGAAAATTGCTCAAAACCAAAATAATCAAACCTTCAAAAATAAAAAACCCCTCCCTACAGGGAGGGGTTGATAAAAAACTAAATAAAGAGAGAAAATCCAGAAATAATCCCTACTTCATCAATACTGCTTTTCTTGTCATCGTGAATTCTCTTCCATCTTCAAGCGACTTTGCATACATCGTATAGAAGTAAACACCTGAACCAACAGGATTACCCTGCTCATCTCTTCCATCCCACTTAACACTCTTTCTTCCAGGATCAAGATTTGCCTCAACAAGTGTTTTAACCTTCTGACCAAGAACATTCCAAACGATTATCTTAACACTTGAATACTCAGGTATATCAAACCTTATCTCGGTGCCCGGGTTAAACGGATTTGGATAGTTTTGGTAAAGCATATAATCAAGTGGCACCTCTCCTCCAAATTGATAAGCATTATATAACAAATCTGCACCTGTATTTCCAACACTTGCTATAATTTGAGGTTCAGCATTCAAAAGTTGTTCAGCAGTGACATTAGGAAGCACTATCGTAAGCAAAACGCTTTCACCTGTTTTGATATATTTACCACCATCGGCATAGACGACAATTACAATTTTATTAAATTCATTCCTCCTCCAATCAACATTTAACCCACTTGCATCGGGCATCTTCCAAACATCAATCTTGCCAGGTAAAACAGAAGATATAAATTCTATTTGCAATCCTCTTAACAAAGGCTCGTTATTTTCAAGTTTAACCCTTATCTTACTTGTCTTCGTCCCAGGACTGAACAGCTCAAATTTTAAAAGTCCGTTTGCATTTACCTTTTTCCCACCTCCTTCAAACTTTGCAAGAATTGCACCAGAACCTAAACCTTTATCATTAACTTTAAACACAGGCGAACCAGCAATCGCAGCTATCGCATAACCTGGCCATACACCACTTACCACCGCATCTTCCAATGTTGCGAGGTCCATAAGATCAAGAGTTCCGCCCCCACCATTAACATCAGAAGCTATCCTGTCTGCATTATCAGGATTCGCATTGTCATATTGGAGCGAACTTTCACCATTGGTTGTCTCATAAAAATATCTATCATTTGTTCCATCGCTATTCGCATCTCTAAAATTAACTTCAGGATCATTTACTATTACAGCACCGTAATTTCCAACCACGACATCAGCAAGTGCGGTTACATCTACAATATTTACATTATTATCCCAATTTACATCACCATATTTGCGACTATTGGTATAACCAGTTGGCGTAAATGTTGGCGAAGAAGTAGGAGGTGTAAAAGTGGAAGCTGTAATATTTATCGTAGCCGGACTTAAAGTTGGGGTAACCATTTGAGGCGTGCCACCACCACCTGGATAATTTCTAATGACTGCAGATGCACCACTCAAAGTAACAGAATACGAACCGGCTGACAAAGAAGGTAATGTAACCACAAGCACGCTTGAGTTAAAACCAGGCTGAAACATACGACTCTTCGTTTTTCCATAAACAACAACACTAACACCATTTGTTATGTTTGACTTAGTTATTAGAAAATTTGATGACAAGCCAGGATATAAACTAACATTGCTCGTATTCAAAGTTATACTTGTTGAAGTAATATCAATTTTGAAGCTCCAGACACCCTGATTGGAATAACTATTTTGTAGCATAACAAAAATTTGCTGACCTGAAACTCCAGCATCAATTTCAATATTTGATTGGTGCCATCCTATCGTTACCTGCCCTATTGAAAAAGACACAAGTATAGAGATGAAAACCAAAATCAACAACAATTTTTTCATGGCTACCTCCAAAAATTACTTTTTATTTAGTTTGTAATTTCTGCCACAACGAGTGGCTTTTGTTATCTTGAGGTAAATATAACAAAACTAATCGCTTTTGTCAAGATTTTAATCATAGGTTAAAACCTTCTAATGAATGTTCAATTTTTGTCTTTAAACAAAATTGCAAAGGTGCTTCAAGAAACAGTGTGACACAGCTCACATTAAAAACACATCAAATTTTATTCCTTTCAAAAAATCTGAAAAAAGCGGGGAAATTAAATAAGTCAGCGGGTTAAATTTTACATTTTTTCAAACCGGTGTGGAAAAATTACAAAATGCGGAGGGTGAGGGACTCGAACCCCCAAGGGCGCGAAGCCCAGCGGTTTTCAAGACCGCCGCCTTACCAATTAGGCTAACCCTCCAGGCGATTATAAATTTATAAAATTTTGCAAATAAAATCAAGATTGCCAGGATCGCCTCATCGCTTGACTTTTACCCAATACTTTTTTATTTTAAATCAAGCAAAGTTAAACAAAAGGAAGGTTAAGCCATGAAAATAGTGGGTTTTATTTTAACTATTACAGCTGGATTATTGTTTTTAACTTTAATTCAGGGATGCGCGTCCACAGCTGAACAAGAAGATATATACGGAAACATAATTGGGGAAACAACGGCAGAAATTGATACAACGCAAATGCTTACCCTATCTGAGGAAAACAAAACACTCAAAGAACAAATATCAAAATTAGAAACCCAAAACTCACAGCTAGAAAGAGAAAAATCTGAACTGGAGAAAAAAATACAATCACTTCAAGAAAACAACGCTCAGTTGACTGCAAAACTTTCCGACCTCGGAGCTCAACTTGAAGCGGAGAAACAAAAAACACGCGAACTTTCTTTAAAGCTCTCAGAGTATGAATCACAACCAAAGCCCGGGGCAACTGAACTTGAACTTAGAGCTGAGATTGTAAAGCGAGACAGCGAAATTACAGAATATAAAAGACAGATAAGAGACCTGCAAGCGAAACTTGCTGAACTTGAAACAAAATTAACAACACAACCTGCTGAAACCAAACCTGCAACTGTTGCCGGTGAAGCTAAACTTGCTTATCCTGGCATAACTGCTGAAACGCCAAAAATTGAAATGACGGAAAAGCAATTTAGAAATTATTACAATTTGGGACTTAATGCCTTCAAAAATCGCAAATATAAAATGGCTATCTCTTACTTTGATACTTTGATGAGAAGTAGTGTTGAAACAAACTTGAAAATAAACGCTGTCTACTGGGCAGGTGAAAGCTACTTCGCCTTAAAACAATACGAGAAGGCAATTGAATATTTCAACTATGTCGCACAGACAAAATCAACCAAAACCCCTGATGCTTTATATATGCTTGGAAGATGTTACGCAGCGCTTGGGAAAATTAAAGAAGCAAAAGAATATATGAATCGCGTTCTGAAAGAATATCCCAGAAGTCCTGTCGCTAAAAAAGCAAAAGAAAGATTGGAGAGATTATGAGATTAAAATTAATTTTTCTGATTTTTGCCCTGCTTTTCATCTACTCTTGCAAAAAAGAAGAACAGAACCAAATTTTGCCGTATATTCAAATCACTGTTGACAGTAAATCCTTTAAAATGGATTCAGTTATTGCTGTGTATGACGATTCAGCTGGGGTTATGAGTTTGATCGGAGTAAAATACGCCAGTGGAACACTCCAAAATCTTATAGCAATTGGATTTAAATTCTCAAGTGATATACAAGTTCCTAAAACATATGATGCTACCAGAACACCGATTGAAATGGTGGCTATTTACATTGATTCAACAAATACTTACTCAACTGCAACGGTTGATTCGCTTGGGAATCCAGCGAGCCCAATTGGAACAGGGATTTTAAATCTCACTTTACACAACTTAACACTTCACACCATAGCTGGAAATTTTGAACTTAGACCCAAGGAAATTGACCCACAGACCTGGGAAGTAAAAACGAAGACAATTTATATAAAGGGTTCGTTCCAGACATATTATGTATTCCTCACAAGGGGTGCTTCCCCACCTGTGCCGTTGAAAATATTCCCAATGCCGATGGCAAATCAATCTAAATTTATTTACGAACCCTGAAACAATTCAAACGCTATGTTCCATTATCTCCGCATTGCATTTGGGGCATTTGTAAGAGGTTGAGGTTTTACGCTTAGGTTTAACTATAAGTGGATAACCGCATTCAGGGCATGGTTTTTCAATGGGTTTATCCCATAGAATGAAACCACAATCTGGGTAATTTGAACATCCATAAAAAGTTCGTTTTCTTTTGCTTTTCCGCTCAACAAGTTCCCCTTTCCCGCATTCGGGACATTTTATGCCTGTTGTTATTGATTCAGTATATTTGCACGATGGATAATTTTCACATCCGTAAAATTTTCCAAATCTGCCATGTCTCAAAACTAACCTGCCACCGCATTCTGGACAGACTCTTACTTGCCCAAGCTCTCCATCCGTTGGAAAAGCCATTGTATAATTGCATTCCAAATTAGAACAGGCAAGATATTTTCCATATTTATCAATTTTAACAACCATTTTTGAACCGCATTTATAACACGCTATATCTGTTTTTTCTTGGACTTGTTCTCTTATTTCATCTTTTTTATTCTCAAGTTCTTTGAGATATCTATCAAACGGTTTAAAAAACGAATCAACAACATCGGTATATTTTTTCTTTCCAGAGGCTATCTCATCAAGGTCATCTTCCATCCTCGCTGTAAATTTATAATCAACAACATCGGGAAAGTTTGAGATGAGAATTTTATTCACGGCAAAACCAAGATCCGTAGGAATCAATTTTCTATCTTGAAGTTCAACATATCCACGCTCAAGAATTGTGCTGATTATCGTAGCATAAGTGCTTGGTCTTCCAATGCCTCTTGATTCAAGCTCTTTTACAAGCGAGGCTTCGGTATATCTTGCTGGTGGCTTTGTAAAGTGTTGCTCGGGGACAAGGTTTGTAAGTGCTAAAATTTCATCAATGTTTATTTTAACAGGTATCTTGACTTCCTTTTCTTCTTTATCCTCTGACTCAGTTTTTGTTTCTTCGTAAATTTGCATGTAACCATTAAACTTAACTATAGTTCCAGTTGCCCTAAAAAGATACCCATCCGCAGTTATATCAACGACTGTTTGCTCAAGCACAGCTGAGGACATCTGACAAGCAACGAACCTATTCCAAATGAGTTCATAAAGAGCGAAAAGGTCTTCATCAAGATACTTCTTTACAAACTTCGGCTCATACTTCATATATGTTGGTCTTATTGCCTCGTGTGCATCTTGACTTGTCTTTGATTTTTTGAAAACCCTTGGTGTTTGAGGTAGATATTCCTTGCCGTAATTGTTATAAATGTATTCCCTTACCGCGTTTACAGATTCATCACTTAATCTCGTTGAGTCAGTTCTCATATATGTTATCAATCCAACCCTTCCTTCATCTCCAAGTTCAACGCCTTCGTAAAGTTGCTGGGCTAACATCATTGTTTTCTTTGCTGAAAAACGAAGTTTATTGCTTGCTTCCTGTTGGAGAGTGCTTGTGATAAATGGTGGTGCTGGATTTTTTAAAATTTCTTTCTTTTGGATGTTTGAGATTCTAAAAACTTTGTCTTTCAAATCATCTAAAATTTTTTCAGCTGTTTCTCTATTTGGTATCTTTGGGTCTTCGCCATTTATTTTGAATAACTTGGCTTTTAAAATTTCCCCCGACTGCGTTTTAAACTCCGCTTCAATTGTCCAGTATTCTTCTGGCTTGAAATTTTTTATCTCCTCTTCACGCTCGCATACCAAACGAAGTGCGACCGATTGAACTCTCCCAGCAGAGAGAGAAATTTTTTCATTCACAACCTTCTTCAAAAATGGGCTGATCCTATACCCAACAATTCTATCAAGGACACGCCTTGCCTGCTGGGCATCAACAAGGTTCATATCAATATCACGGGGATTTTGCATCCCTTTTTCAATTCCGTTCCTAGTTATCTCAGTGAAAAGAACACGCTTTATGTTTGAATTTACACTTTCAATTTCCGTTTTTATGTGCCATGCAATTGCCTCGCCCTCTCTATCAGGGTCTGTTGCTATGAAAACCTTATTTACCTTCCTTGCAAGTTCTCTTAACTTTTCAAGAACTTCTTTTTTACCAGGGATTACAACATATCTTGGTTTATAATTCCTATCAATGTCTATTCCAAGTTTTGATTTATCCCTTGGTCTCTTTGGAAGGTCTTTGACATGCCCGATTGATGCCTCAACTATAAATTCACTCCCAAGATACTTGCCTATTGTTTTTGCTTTTGCTGGGGATTCAACTATTACGAGACCTTCTTTTGCCATCTTTTTAATCTTTTTTGGTTTTTAACAAAAAAGCGACGGCTAAAATCCAGCCGTCGCTTGTTTTTAAATTTTTCATTCGGATTAAAAATTTAATTTTCACAATGATGCTGCTTTCTTTTCAGTGACTTTCTCTTTTTCTTCCTCAGCTTTTTCAATTTCCTTCGCAGTTTCCTTTAACATAACTCTGACATCACGGTAATCTTTCTGCTCGTTTCTGAAGCCTGTTCCAGCAGGTATAAGTTGACCAACGACAACATTTTCTTTTAAACCGCGCAGATTATCCACCTTTGCATCTATTGCTGCATCTGTCAGAACCCGCGTGGTTTCCTGGAACGAAGCTGCCGAAATCCAGCTTTCGGTTGTCAAAGCAGCATTGGTTATACCAAGCAATACAGGTTCAAATTCAGCACCTTTTGCGGGACGATACTCTGCAGGTCTTTTTCTTTTCTTTCTTAATATATCGTTTTCCTTGTCAACTTCAGTCTTCAGTTTTATTTGCCCAACTTTATACTTTGAATCACCCTTGTTTGTTATAACAACCATATTCCTTATCCTGTTGTTTTCCTCGTCAACTAAATCTTTATCAACTATATCTCTCTCAAGGAACTTTGTATCACCCGAATTTGTAATTTTAACCTTACGCATCATTTGCCTGACGATTACTTCAATATGCTTGTCATTAATTTCAACACCTTCATTTCTATAAACATCTTGGATCTCATTAACAAGATACTGCTGAACTGCATTGATTCCCTTTATGCTTAGAACTTTATGCGGGTCAATTGGACCGTCTGTTAATCTATCACCTGCATAAACACGGTCGCCATCTTCAACAATAAGATGTTTTGTCTGTGGTATTTGATAAGTTTTTTCAAACTGCCCATCGTCGCTTGTTATCTTGACGATGTAATAATTTCTCTCCGTTTTAACGCTTACAACGCCATCAATTTCAGCAAGTTCTGCTGGATCATTAGGGGTTCTTGCTTCAAAAAGATTTACAACCTTCGGCAATCCACCGGTTATATCTCTGATCTTTGCTTGTTCTCTTGGGATTTTAGCTATAACATCACCAGCTTTGATATACACTCCATTGCTAATTTCCGGATTCACAAGCGCCCTGGCTGGGATCGGTTGATAATGCTCTTCACCTTTTGATGTTATAATTTTAATTCTTGGAACTTTAGTTTTATCCTTTGCTTCTATTATAACCCACTGCATATGCCCTGTTGTCTCATCCGCTTCCTCACGATATGTGACATCAGGAATAAAATCAATAAGTTCAACCCTTCCTGACTTCTCTGCAAGAATGAGAGAGTTATACGGGTCAGTTTCATAGAGCTCCTCTCCCTTCTTGACAAGTTGCCCATTTTTCACTTTAAGGTCGGCACCATAAGGAACGGCATATTTTTTAGAAAGCTCACTTCGTTTCTCATCTTCAACTATAATATATCCTTGCTTTGACATCACACGCAGAACCTTTTCTACTCCTTCATCTGTTGCCTTTTCATACTCAATGTACTTTAGATTTACAAATTTAACCTTACCATCGTTTTTAGCAAAGATCTTTGACGATCTATATCCAGCACCCGCAACGCTACCACCTGTGTGGAAAGTTCTAAGCGTAAGCTGTGTTCCTGGCTCACCTATTGACTGGGCAGCGATTATCCCAACTGCTTCACCAACTTCCACCATTCTACCTGTAGCAAGATTTCTACCATAGCACTTTACACAAACACCATATTTGGCTTCACATGTGAGGACAGAACGAACTTCAACTTCTTCTATTCCAGCTTCTTCAATTTTTTGAGCTAGATCTTCATCAATTTCTTGTCCTGCCTCAACAATTATTTCCCCAGTGACAGGATGATAGATATCATGCAAAGCAACCCTTCCGATAATTCTGTCTGCGAGTGTAACTCTAACTTCTTCACCACCTTCTTCTTTCAGGGCTGTGATAGTAATTCCCCTGACAGTTCCGCAGTCTTCCTCCGTTACGACAACATCTTGTGCGACATCAACCAAACGCCTTGTAAGATAACCTGCATCGGATGTTTTAAGAGCTGTATCTGCAAGACCTTTCCTTGCGCCGTGCGTTGAAAGGAAGTATTCCCATATTGAAAGACCTTCACGGAAATTTGAAAGAATTGGATGCTCAATCATCTCATAAGGTTGCCCAGTCATACCTTTTTGTGGCTTTTGCATTAAGCCACGCATTCCACCAAGTTGCCTTACCTGATCCTTTGATCCACGGGCACCCGAATCAAGCATGACAAAAAGTGGATTAAATCCCTGATTTACCTTGGAAAGTTTATCAAACAACGCCTTTGCAACTTTCTCTGTAGCTGCCGACCATTCATCAATAACTTTATTATACCTTTCTGTATCGGTAATCTCTCCCTCAAGATATTCATTATAATGAGCATCAACTCGTTTCTGATATTCAGCAATTATAGCTTCTTTTTCTTCAGGGACTATCACATCAGGGACACCAATTGAAATTCCAGACTTTGTCGCATAGTAATATCCCATATCCTTCATCTCATCAAGGAATTCAGCTGTTCTAACATTTCCATACTTTTTGTAAATTTTCGCTATCAGATCCGTGAGTTTCTTCTTCGTCAAGACCTCATTGATAAATCCAATTTCCTTCGGGACAATCTGATTAAAAATAACTCTACCAGTTGTTGTCTCAACAATCTCATATTTTCCTGTCGCTTGATTTAACATTCTAACTTTGATCTTTGCATGTAGCCCAAGTTTACCGCTGTTATATGCAATTATTACTTCTTCAGGCGATGAGAAAAGTTTACCTTGACCTGGTTCCCCTTCTCTTTCTTTAGTCAGATAATAAAGTCCAAGAACGATATCCTGAGTTGCGATTGTAATTGGTTTGCCATCAGCAGGCTTGAGCAAATTATGGCTTGAGAGCATCAATATCCTTGCCTCAAGTTGAGCCTCATATGAAAGCGGGACATGAACCGCCATCTGGTCACCATCAAAGTCAGCATTGAAAGCTACACAAACGAGTGGATGCAACTGAATAGCTTTTGCATCTGTTAAAACAGGCTGAAATGCCTGTATCCCGAGCCGATGCAATGTCGGAGCACGGTTCAATAGGACGGGATGACTATCAACAATCTTTTCAAGTAATCCCCAAATGATAGGATCTTTCCTTTCAATTATCCTCTTCGCTGTGCGTGCTGCTTTTGCATAACCATATTCCATCAGCTTGCGAATCAAAAATGGTTTAAACAATTCAACAGCCATATCCTTCGGCAATCCACACTGATGAAGTTTTAGCTCAGGTCCAACGACAATGACAGAACGACCTGAATAATCAACTCTTTTACCAAGCAAATTCTGTCTAAATCTACCTTGCTTGCCCTTTAGAATATCAGACAGGGATTTGAGAGGTCTATTTGTATCTGCTTTTACAGCGTTCACACGCCTTGAATTATCAAGCAGGGCATCAACTGCCTCCTGTAGCATTCTTTTTTCGTTTCTGAGGATTATCTCTGGCGCTTTTATCTCCTTTAATCTCTTCAATCTATTATTTCTGATTATAACCCTACGATAGAGATCGTTCAAATCGCTCGTAGCAAAGCGTCCACCCTCAAGAGGAACAAGCGGTCTCAGCTCTGGTGGGATAACAGGAATTATTGTTAAAACCATCCACTCAGGTCTGTTTATAAACTCCTCTTTACCTCTTATGACCTGCTTTTGATTAAACGCCTCAACTACTTTTAGTCGTTTCAAAATCTCATATTTTTTCTGTTCGGAGGACTCCTGAGCTAATTGCTCTTTTAATTCAATTGATAACTGTTCAATGTCAAGATTTTTCAAAAGATCTCTTATCGCTTCTCCACCCATCTTCGCAATAAACTTATCAGGATGATCATCAGGCAATTTATCGTTATCAGGGAACTTCTCAAGTATTTCTTGATATTGTTCCTCTGTTATAAGATCCTTTTCTTTCAAACCTGTTTTACCAGGTTTTATAACAACATACGACTCATAATAAACTATTTTCTCAAGATCTTTTGTTGACATTCCAAGCAATGAACCAATTTTGCTTGGGACAGACCTCAGATACCATATATGCACAACAGGCACAGCAAGCTCAATGTGCCCCATTCTTTCACGTCTCACGCTTCTTTGCGTAACCTCAACACCGCATCTATCACATACAACCCCCCGATATCTTATTCTTTTGTATTTTCCGCAATGACATTCCCAGTCTTTAACAGGTCCAAATATCTTCTCGCAGAAAAGTCCATCTCTTTCTGGTTTATATGTTCTGTAATTTATCGTTTCAGGCTTTGTAACCTCACCACGAGACCACTGAAGTATTGTGTCAGGGCTTGCAAGTTTAATTGAAACTTTTGTGATCTGCTTTTTCTTCAAAAGACCTTCTTTTAAAATTTGCAATTTTTCCATTTTTAAACCTCCTGAGAAAAATTTATTTTTATTCAATTCTCACATCAAGACCAAGTCCTTGAAGCTCACGAACCAGAACATTAAACGATTCGGGAATCCCTGGCTCAGGTAAATTATCACCTTTAACTATTGCTTCATAGGCTTTTGAACGACCCTGAATGTCGTCAGATTTGTAAGTTAACATTTCTTGTAGAGTGTAAGCTGCACCATAAGCCTCAAGAGCCCATACTTCCATTTCTCCAAGTCTTTGACCACCAAACTGAGCTTTTCCACCAAGCGGTTGCTGCGTGATAAGTGAATATGGACCGATTGATCTTGCGTGAATTTTATCTTCAACCATATGGATAAGTTTCATCATATAAATGTATCCAACGGTAACCTCTTGATCAAAAGGTTCTCCAGTTCTGCCATCATAGAGAATTGTTTTCCCTGTTTCAGGCAAGCCTGCTTTTTTGAGTTCTTCTTGGATGTCCTCCCATGTTGCACCATCAAATATGGGGCTTGCATATTTGACGCCAAGTTTTTTCGCAGCCCACCCAAGAGCGGTCTCAAACAATTGCCCTAAATTCATTCTTGAAGGCACACCAAGCGGATTTAAAACGATATCAACTGGTGTCCCATCCGGAAGGAAAGGCATATCTTCAACGGGAGCAACTTTTGCTATAACACCTTTATTCCCGTGCCGACCCGCCATCTTATCCCCAACTTGTAATCTTCTCTTCTTTGCAACATAAACACGAGCAAGCTGGACAACACCAGGCTGAAGTTCATCAACCTGAACTTTATACTTCTCAATCTTCGCTTGCGTTTCAATATCTTGTAACTTCTTTAAATAATTTTCATATAACTGCTTTTTCAACATGTTCTTCTTTGAACTTTCAACCCACTCACCATCATAATCAAGGTCGTCAAGTTCGTCAATACGCGACTTGAAAACCTCCGGTCTTAAATTAACTCCGCTTCTTATAACAACTTCACCCTTTTTATTTCTTATCCCAAGTGATGTTTCATCTTCAAGCAACCGCCCAAGTTTTTCTGCTAATTTTTCTTTCGCCTCATCAATTAACTTCTTTCTTTTCTTTTCTATTCCGTCAATAAGTTTCTTTTCCTGCTTTTTTGATTCAGCATCCTTCTTTTTGCGCTGGAAAAGCTTCGTCGCAATCACAACACCCCTCAACCCCGGACTTGCCCTTAATGATGCATCTTTAACTTCCCCAGCCTTCTCTCCAAATATCGCTCTCAAAAGTTTTTCCTCAGGCGTTGGTTCAGTCTCCGCTTTCGGAGTTATTTTACCAATTAAGATATCGCCCTCCTTAACATATGTCCCAACTTTAACTATACCATTTTCATCAAGATCTTTTATAGCTTCCTCACTTACATTTGGAATTTCCCTGGTGAATTCTTCCTCGCCACGACGCGTATCGTGGACCGAAAGCTCAAATTCTTCTATATGAACTGATGTGAAAGCATCCTCAGCAACAAGTTTCTCGCTCACAATTATAGCGTCTTCAAAATTATAACCTCTCCATGGCATAAAAGCAACAAGTACATTCCTTCCAAGGGCAAGTTCACCATGGTCAATTGCAGGTCCGTCAGCAAGAACATCTCCAGCTTTAACCCTTTGTCCAACCCTGACAACTGGTTTCTGGTTTATACATGTATCCTGATTTGATCTTGAAAATTTTGTCAACTTATACTCAACTGTGTATTTATCATCAAAACTCAAAATTTCCTCAATACTTCCTTTCTTATGATCATACTCAACTATAATCTTAGTTGCGTCAACATATTTAACTACGCCATCACCTTCTGCGACTATCATCATCCTTGAATCGCGAGCAACTTTATCCTCAAATCCAGTTCCAACAAGTGGTGCTTCGGGTCTTAGAAGTGGAACTGCTTGTCTTTGCATGTTTGAACCCATAAGGGCACGGTTTGCGTCATCATGCTCAAGAAATGGAATGAGGGAAGCAGATACACTAACTATCTGATTCGGCGAGATATCCATATACTGAACCTCATTGGGCGATACAACAACGAAATCTCCTCCTTTCCTTGCCTTGACCTTATCAACAAGAAATCTACCATTTGAATCAATTGGAGCGTTCGCCTGTGCGATTATGACTCTTTCCTCTTCGTCAGCCGTAAGATATTCAATTTCATCTGTAACACGACCATTTTTAACTTTTCTATATGGAGTTTCAATAAAACCAAACTCATTTATTCTGGCAAAAACAGCAAGCGAAGCAATCAAACCAATGTTTGGACCCTCAGGTGTTTCAATAGGACATAGTCTCCCGTATTGAGTGTAATGAACATCACGGACCTCAATACCCGCTCTTTCTCTTGTCAATCCACCTGGACCAAGTGCGCTAACCCTTCTTTTATGCGTTATCTCGGCAAGCGGGTTCGTCTGATCCATAAATTGAGATAACTGGCTCGTGCCAAAAAATGCATTTAATGCGTTGGCTATAATCCTTGAATTGACAAGATCCTGAGGTGTAAGCTTATCAGTCTCCCTTAAATTTAATCTCTCCTTTATCGTGCGGGCCATCCTCGCAAACGCCGCATTCAATACCTGAACAAGTTGTTCAGCTACTGTCCTTACTCTGCGATTTCCAAGATGATCAACATCATCAATCCTTTCTTTACCACTTTGCAAATGAACAAGATATTTTATAATCGCAACAACATCTTCCTTAGTTAACGTTGTCTGATTTAACGGAACATTAAGGTTAAGTCGTGAATTGATCTTGTATCTTCCAACAACGCTTAAATCATAGCGTTTTGGATTAAAGAACCATTTCTCAATTATACTCTTTGCCGTTTCCATATCCTGAGCCTCTCCAAGTCGCAACTGCTTGTAAATATGTTCAATCGCTTCCTTTTCGCTCTTTATCGCATCTTTGTCCATTGTTTTTAAAATTATATCCTTAACATCCGAATCACCCTCTTTCCATACAAGCAAGGTTTTGATATTTGCAGAGCTAATCCTCTCAAGATCATCTACAGTTATTTCAGAATTTCTTGTAATAATTATCTCTCCTGTCTTTAAGTCAACAACATCAGATGCAACAATCCTGCCTATCAATTTCGCCTGTGTTGAACTATTAACAGGTATTTCCTCAACAAGTTCAAATAATTTCAATATATCTTCATCAGATGAATACCCAAGCGCCCTCAAAAGAGTTGTAACATAAAATTTCCTCTTTCTATCAATGTAAACATACATCATATCCATAACATCGGTTGTGAACTCAATCCATGAACCCTTCAAAGGAATTATTTGCGCTTGATATGTCTTTAACCCATTCGGGAAAACTGTTTCATCAAAGAAAACCCCTGGTGATCTTTGTAATTGATTTACGACAACCCTTTCGGCGCCATTTATAATGAATGTGCCTCTTTCAGTCATATAAGGCAAATTACCAAGGAAAACATCCTGTTCAATTGTCTCAACATAATCAGCATGACTTGGATCAAGTTTGGAAGAAAGGCGCAACTTAGCTTTCAATGGAACAGCATATGTTAAACCTCGCTCTTTACATTCTTCAATCGTGTATTTAGGTTTATCAATATAATACTCAATAAAATCAAGCACGAAAACTTCTTTTGAGTCAGTTACAGGGAAATTCGCTTTAAAAACCGCCTGTAAACCCTTATCTTCTCTCTTGCTGGGTGGAACATCTTCTTGAAGAAACTCTTTAAAAGATTTAAGCTGGATCTCAAGCAAATCAGGATAATCAAGCACAGGCTTAATTTTTCCAAATGAAATTCTCCCCGTTGCTGTTATTTCTCTTTTCTTTGCCAATTTTCCCTCACTCCTTAAAATTTTAAATTTTTGAAATTCTAAAAAAAGCAACAAGCCGATAACCCTAAAAGTTTATCACTTTTAGGTTGTTACCGGCTTGTGTTTGTTTTTAATTTGGTTTTCAAATTTAGTTTAAAAGAAAAATTTTATTTGATTTGAACTTGTGCTCCTGCCTCTTCAAGTTCTTTCTTAATCTTTTCAGCCTCTTCCTTTGAAATACCTTCTTTGATCGGCTTTGGTGCACTATCAACAAGGTCCTTTGCTTCCTTTAACCCAAGACCTGTTATCTGTCTGACGATCTTTATGACATTAAGTTTCTGTGCACCTGGATTAACAAGGATGACATCAAATTCGGTTTTCTCCTCAGCTGCTGGTTGTGCTGCTGCAGGTGCTGCACCGGGGACAGCTGCAACAACTGGCGCTGCAACAGCAGCTGCAGAAACACCAAATTTTTCCTCAAGGATCTTTTTTAACTCTACTGCTTCAAGAAGCGTAAGCTTCTCAATTCTTTCAACAATTTCTTCTACTATCTGTGATGGCATTTTTTTCTCCCTTAAAAATTTTGTTTTTAAAAATTCTTATGAACCTTTTTCTTCAAGTTTTTTCGCAATCGCATCAATTACAAGAACAAGTTCCGATAAAACCGCATTTAATGTCCAGACAATACCACTTGCTGGAGCTGCAATACTCCCGATTATTCCAGCAATGATATCTGACTTTGAAGGCAAATTTGCCAGTTCATCAAGTTTTGAACCGTCATATATCTGCCCCTCCACAAAAATAGCCTTAACAGCTGGCTTCTCAATCTTGCTTTTTACCTTTTTTATCAATCTGACCGGCGTAATCGGATCATCGTATCCAAATGCAACCGCTGTTGGTCCTTCAAGATACTTAAACAACCCATCATATCCTCCGACATTCTGCATCGCTATCTTTAAAAGCGTATTCTTCACAACCTTATAATCAACCTTAGCGCTTTTAAGTTCCTTTCTTAACTCATTTACCTCAGCTACTGTCATCTTGGTAAAATCGGTCAAAACAAGTCCTCTTGCACGCGAAATTTTTTCAGTTATCTCCTCAACAATTTTAGCTTTCTCCTCTCTTTTCATTTCAACCTCAAAAATTTTTTAAATTAGAAAATATCTCAAGCATAAATTAAAGAGTGCGTCTCTTTACGCCCAGAGATGTTGGCTTAGAAGCAACCCATTTATGATAAATTCATGAGAACTGAATTCTTATCCACTTTTATTCCTGGACCCATTGTGCTTGAAAGAGTGATGTTCTTTATGTACTGACCTTTAACAGAAGCTGGTCTCAACTTAACTATTGTTGAAAGAAGCGTCTTTATATTTTCAATTAACTTTTCATTTTCAAACGATACTTTCCCGACCGATACATGTATATTCCCGGCTTTGTCAACCCTGAATTCAACTCTTCCTGCCTTTGCTTCCTTAACAGCTTTAGCGACATCATTTGTAACAGTTCCGCTTTTCGGATTTGGCATCAACCCACGAGGTCCAAGGATTTTACCGAGTTTTCCGACCTCACCCATAACTTCAGGGGTTGCAATTATAACATCAACATCAGTCCATCCTTCCTTTATTTTATTTATATACTCATCAAATCCAACATAATCAGCCCCTGCCTCAATTGCTTCCTTTTCCTTATCTGGCTGTTTCGTCAAAACAAGAACGCGAACCTTCTTCCCTGTCCCATAAGGAAGCAATTGAGGCAGGGGCTGATTATGTTGGATT